>CAKMQF010000125.1 GCA_927911745.1 uncultured Gemella sp. | reverse complement strand
TCATCTTTCGATGAGCCTTTCTCCATTTCAGGAGTTTATTTTCAAAATTTTTCAACTTTAATTACATTTTAATTATAGTCTAAAGTTCGTGTAAGGTAAGTGGGATATAATATAAACATTAACAAAACTTAATAATATTTTTTTTTCATAATATAAATGGCTCATCTTTCGATGGGCCTTTCTCCATTTTAGGGGATTATTTTCAAAATTTTTCAACTTTAGTTTCATTTTAATTATAGTCTAAAGTTCATATAAGGTAAGTGGGATATAATATAAATATAACAAAACTTAATAATATTTTTTTTCATAATTATAATGGCTCATCGAAAGATGGGCCTTTCTCCGTTTTCAGAATAGTTTTCAGGTTTTTTCTTGAAACTTTATTTCAAAGTGCTATAATATTGTTTATGAAAAAACATCAGTAAATTTATTAGAAGGTCCGATTTTACGGGCGATGATTGCTTTTGCGATACCGATTATGATAGCAAATATTTTTCAGCAACTCTATAATACGGTAGATATTATGATTGTTGGTAGATTCCTTGGAGAAGAGTCCCTTGCTGCTGTTGGAGCTACTGCTGCGATATTTGAACTTGTAGTTGGTTTTGCATTAGGTATAGGAAATGGTATGAGTATAGTTATTGCTCGTCATTACGGTGCTGGGGACTATGAAAAGTTAAAGAGCGCTGTAGCTGCCACGTTTGTTATAGGTGGAGTTCTGAGTATTGTGATTGCTGTATTAGGTAATTTTACTTTATATCCATTACTGAAATTACTAGGGACACCAAGTAATATTATTGATCAATCTTATGAGTATAGTTATCTTATAGTAGTATTTGTAGGTGTTACTCTTGCGTATAATTTGTGTGCGGGACTACTTCGAGCAGTTGGAGATAGTAAGGCTGCATTATATTTCTTAATTTTTTCAGCAATTATTAACACTGTATTAGATATTTATTTTATTGCGTATTTACATATGGGGGTACGTTCGGCTGGAGTTGCAACAATTATCTCACAGGGTATTTCTGCAGTATTATGTTTTAACTATATTCGTAGAAAAACACCATTTTTAATTCCAACAAAAAACATTTCACATGGAATAAAAAACTTTATTCTGATTTATTTAGCCAAGGTTTGGCAATGGGGCTTATGTTTTCTGTTGTTTCGATTGGTACAGTAATCTTACAAACTTCGATTAATGCTTTAGGTCCAGTCATTATTAGTGCTCAGACAAGTGCTAGAAGAATAATGATGTTCTCACTACTTCCAGTAGGATCTATGAGTGCGACTATAACGACTTTCACATCGCAAAACTTCGGAGCAAGACAGTATAGTCGTATAGTTGAAGGATTACGTAAGGGTGCGCTTGTTACGATAATTTGGTCAGTCTTCATCTGTATTACGCTGTTTTTCGCAAGTCCATATTTAAATGAACTTATTACGGGAAGTAATGATGAAGAATTAATTTACCAGGCTTCATTATATCTTAAGATTAGTTCTGCATTTTATCCATTTTTAGCTATACTTTTAGTATTGAGAAATGCTCTGCAAGGATTAGGCCAAAAGATGATGCCATTAGTTTCAAGTATTATAGAAATGTTAGGGAAAATATTATTTGTAATATTTATTATCCCAAGTGCAGGATATTTAGGAGTAATATTTGTAGAACCTATTCTATGGGTTGTAATGGCAGCTCAGTTGTATTATGCATTTAGAAAAGAACCGGTCATTCGTTCATTGAAGAAAAAGAGTGAATAGAGAGTTGGAATTCACGCCCAATTAACAAAATAGAGAAGTAATTCTAAAATTCAAGATTTTAGGATTTCTTCTTTTTTTATTGTGTAATTAGTAAAAAAGTTTATTATCTTTTTATATTTTGTAGTATTTCTCAGAAAATAATGCTAATTATGATATAATAAAAAAGATAAACATAATTGATAATAAAGGAATAATACCAATGACAAAGAAGAAAGTAGAAGAAACAGGATTAAATATAGATAATATATTATTTAATTGTAGGAATATATTGCGTTCAGCACGTAATTCAGGATCATTTTTCGAGAAAGAGATATTGATGTTAACGTTGATATTTTTACGATTTATAGGTGAAAAATATGAGGATGGATTAGAGAATCTAAAAGATAGGTTATTAAAAGAAGGTATAGATTTAAGTGACCCAAATATGCAAGAAGCATTTCTAGAAAATCCAGTGCTTACTGAAGGGATTATAGCGTTACCGAAAGAAGCTCAGTGGGATACAATAATAAACACTCCTGCTCCAGCATTAAATGTGGCTTTAGACACAGCATTACATAGCATAGCTACTACATCTAAAGATTTAAAAGGATGTTTCATTGAAGGGACGTTTACAACTAGGAATTTAGGTGCTAATGATATAAAGAAATTAGTAGATGAAGTAAATAAAATAAGTCATAAAGTTTTCGGTGAAGAAAAAGATTTAATAGGTAGAGTCTATGAGTATTTCCTGAAAGAATTTGCAGTTAATGCAACTAAAGAAGAAGGAGAGTTTTATACACCGCATGATGCAGTAGAACTAATGGCAAAAATGATAGAACCATATGATGGAACTTTATATGATCCAGCCTGTGGTAGTGGAGGAATGTTTGTTCAAAGTGCAGAACTTGTTAAGGCAAAACAAGGAGATATTAACCGTATAAATGTCTATGGTCAAGAAAAAGAAGCGGCAACTTGGAGACTTGCTAAAATGAATTTAGCATTACGTGGAATTAGTCATCATCTTGGTGAAGAATATGATTCTACATTTACTCATGATTTGCATAAAGGTTTATATTTTGATTATATAATGGCTAATCCACCTTTCAACTTGAAGGGATGGTATAATGATAACTTAAAAGATGATTCTAGATGGGCTGATTATGATACGCCACCAGCGAGTAATGCCAACTATGCGTGGATTTTACATATGTTATCACATTTAAAACCTAATAAAGGTGTCGCAGGATTCCTTCTTGCTAATGGTGCGTTGAATGATAGTGATACTCTAAATATCAGAAGAAAACTTATTGAAAATGATAAAGTAGAAGCAATCATAGTTCTGCCTAGAGAATTATTCATTACGACAGAAATAAGTGTTACTTTATGGATATTAAATCAAAATAAAAAAGGTGGAGAGTATAATGGTAGAAACCTACGAGACCGTCAAGGAGAAATACTATTTGTAGACCTTCGTCAATGGACAGAGAATAAAGTAAAAGGGGAAGGCAAGAAAAAAGTTCAATTAACCCATGAACAAATCCAGAGAGCGGTAGATATTTATCATATTTGGCAAAATGAAGGAACAGATAGAAATAATTATGAAATACCAGAACTTTATAGAAGTGTGAATATAAAAGAAATAGAAGAAAATAATTGGGCATTAACACCAAGTAAATATATCGAATTTATTGACCGTGATCTAGATATAGACTTTGAGAAGGAGATGTCTCGTATTCAAAAAGAAATGGTCAGTCTTATGAAACAAGAAAAAAGCATCACAGAAAATGCTAGAAGAAGCATTTAGGGGGATAGGTTATGAGATTAACTAGGTATAAGTTTGGCGACTTGGTTGAATTGGTTTTAGAAACTAATTCAGAATTGAAATATGGACTAGAAGATGTAAGAGGTATGACTATTACTAAAGAAATAATACCTACTAAAGCAAAATTAGAATCATCGGATTTATCAAAATTTATTGTAGTAAAAAGTAATGAATTTATTTATAATCCTAGGACTCATGGGAAAAAGATAGGACTTGGATACAATAATACAAAAAATACAATCATAATTAGTTGGAATAATTTAGCATTTAGAGTTAGAGAGGATATGAAATTAATAGTATTGTCTGATTATCTATTTTTACATTTTAATCGAAGTGAGTGGGATAGAGAGGCTTGTTTCAGTCCTGGGGTAGTTCAACGGAGGTTTTTTTCTTGGCCGATTTTTTTGTGATATGTATCTTGATTTACCCTCGATTGATATTCAACAAAAATATGTTGATATTTACGATGCTATGGTAAAAAATCAAAAGAGTTATGAAAAAGGTTTAGAAGATTTGAAGTTAGTTTGTGATGCTTATTTAGAGGATTTACGTAAAAAGTATCCATTGGAGAAAATAGGGAGCTATATAAAGCAAAAGAATAAGAGGAATACAGATAATAAAATCAAAAATGTTAAGAGTGTTAGTATTTCAAAAGAATTTAAAGAACCGTCAATAAAAGTTAATAGAGATAAATTAGAGAATTATAAAATAGTAAAACCAGGTGAAATTAGTTTTGTGCAGACTACTCATAATGAAAAGGTGTTTGCGTATGCACTTAATAGTACAGAAGAGGATATTGTTGTAACTTCGATTAATGAAGTGATGGAGGTTAACAAATCTAAGATACTTCCTGAATACCTATCAATGTGGTTTTCTAGGAAGGAGTTTGACCGTTATGCAAGGTTTCATTCTTGGGGAAGTGCGAGAGAAACTTTCACATGGGAGGATGTATCAAAAGTTAAAATTCCAATACCAAAAATATCTATCCAACAAAGTATTGTTAATATATACAAAGTATATCAAGAGCGTAAAGAAATTAATGAAAAATTAAAACAACAAATCAAAGATATTTGTCCAATTTTAATAAAAGGATCTATTGAAGAAGCAAGAAAATAAAGGGAAAGGTTGGGGAAAGTATGTTGAAAAAATATAATGGTCGCTATTATGAATCAGAGTATGAACAAGTATTCATAAAGTTTTTAGAACAAGTAGGATGGACATATACTTTTGGTAAAGATGTGAATCGTATAAAGCTTACAGATGTACTTATTAAAGACGATTTTGAAAGCTTCATAGAGAAAACTAATCCAACTTTAAATAGCGAAGAAGTTAATCAAATATTTGATATTATAAGATTAGCTGGAGGAGAAACTGAGTTCAGTACTTTACATAAAGTATACAAATGGTATACTCATGGATTACAGTTTACACCACAGAGTGGATTAGCTACAATGATTAAGTTAATAGACTTTGATAGTCCTAAAAATAATACATTTAGAGTGGTTAATCAATATGAAATTGAATATACTAACAATGGACAAAAGAGTCTAAGAATACCAGATGTTATCCTGTTTGTAAATGGATTACCACTTTGTATTATAGAACTAAAAAATCCATCTAAAGCACGTGCGACTATACATGAAGCGTGGGAACAGATTTATACTAGGTACTGGCGAGACATACCGCATCTTTTACATTATAGCCCACTTGCTTGTATTTCAGACGGTGTGAAGTCTAGATTAGGAACTATCCGCACACCTTATGAGCATTTTTACGCATGGCGTCGTGTGAATGATGATGAAAGAACAGCGAGAACGTCTTTTGAAGAAACTAGAACACTTATTAGTGGTGTGTACAGTCCTGATAGATTTCTAGAGATTTTTAGAGATTATATATATTTTAGGGATAGTATCTATGATTCTGATGAGTGTGAAATAGTTTGTCGTTATCCTCAATTCTTTGCCGCCAGATTATTGAGAGAGAGTATAAAAAAATCAGTTTCTGGGAAAACTGGTAAGGGTGGAACTTATTTTGGAGCAACTGGATGTGGTAAAACATACACAATGGCATTCTTAGCAAGACAACTAGCTTTAAGGTGTACTGATATACCTGAAATGGGTTCTCCTACTATTATATTAATAGTAGATAGAAATGAACTACAAAAACAAGGTGCTAAATTATTTACAAAAAGTACAGAATTTTTAAATCTTGGTGAAGTAAAAGTCGTAGAGAGTAGGGCTGAATTAAGGCGAGAACTTGGTTTAAGAAATAGTGGTGGATTCTATATTTGTACAATTCAGAAGTTCTGTGATAGAGAAGATGATAAAATCGGGCTTATAAATGAAAGAAATAATATTATTTGTTTTTCAGATGAAGCACATAGAAGTCAAATAGAAAAATCTAGAAAAATACAGTTTAGTAAAGATGCCGATGAGAATATGCGAGCGATGATTTCTAAACCTTATGCTAAAGTTTTAAAAGAAGCCTTTCCTGGTGCAACTTTTGTAGGTTTTACAGGGACGCCCATTGCAGAAACATATCAGACTTTTGGGGATGAGATTGATAGATATACAATGGATCAGGCAGTAGCTGATGGTTTAACTGTACCAATTAAATATCACCCTAGAATAGCAAAAGTATTGCTAGACGAAAACAAAGTAAAACAAATTGAATCTTATTATGAAAAATGTGCCGAAGACGGGGCTACAAAAGAAGATATTGAAGCTAGTAAAAGAGCTATGAGTTCAATGGAAATCATTTTAGGAGAAGACTCTCGTTTAGAAAGATTAGCTAAAGATATTTATGAACATTACACTTCTTCTTATGAAAAAAATCCAGATAGAATTCAAAAAGCAATGGTAGTTTGTTCCAATAGAGAAATTGCATTTAACTTGTTGAAAAAATTTGAACAATTATATCCTACATGGTTTGAAGAGAAAAAAGTTCCAGAAGGGATAGAAGTAACCTCTGAAGAATTGAAGAAAATAAAACCAATGCCGACTATTGCTATGGTGGCAAGTGTGGGGAAAAATGACCGTGAGGAAATGTATAATTATCTAGGTGGAGCGAAAAATGATAGTCGTTCTGAAGAATTAGATATTATGTTTAAGCATGATAAGTCAAATTTCAGAGTGGTTATAGTTGTAAATATGTGGATAACTGGATTTGATGTTCCTACATTAACATATCTTTATAATGATAAACCTTTAAAGAAACATCTTTTAATTCAAACTATAAGTAGAGTTAATAGAAAATATCCAGATAAAGAATATGGATTAATTATAGATTATATAGGAATACGAAAAAATATGAGAGAAGCCCTAAAAACTTATGGTGGAGACACGTCTATTGCACCTACAAAAGATGATGTTTCTCAAGCTAAGGGGGCATTCATAGAAGAATTAGAAATTTTGAAGAGATTGTTTTCTAATTATGACTTATCACCGTTCATAAGTGTTGAGTTTGATCCGATTGAAAGGTATACATTATTAGCTTCAGCAGCTGAATATGTATTCTCATCATTAGAAAAATTAAATATAGAGTCTAGTGGTAAGATAAGAGAAGTATCGTTCAAGACATATTTCTTGAAGACAGTAAAAAGAATGAAAGCAGCTTATGATATTTGTCAACCATCTGGAGAATTAAATGAAAAAGATATGGCTTTAGCTCAGTGTTTTATGGCTATAGCAGGATTTGTTCGTAAGATGAGTGGAACAAGTGATATAGATGCCGACTCTATGAATAAAGATGTATCAAAAATGGTTGAGGAAGCTTTAAAATATAATGAAGTCGAAAGTATATTAGAAAATGGAGAAGAAGAGGATATACTATCACCGGAATATTTTGAAGGATTATCTAATATTAAAATGCCAGCGACAAAACTAGAAATTCTAGTAAAAATGTTGAAAAAAGAAATAAGAGAATATGGTAAAGTTAATAGTATTGCTGCAAGGTCATTCAAGGAAATGTTAGAGGACACTATTGCAGAATATCATGAAAGACGAAAAAATCTATCTGAAGAAGAGGTAGGAGAGATTCAGGAATTGACATCTCAAGATATTATAGCAATGGCTACAAAACAGGCTCTAGAAATATTAGAGAAAATGAAGGAGAGTCGAGAAAGTTTTAGAAAATTAGGATTAACTTTTGAAGAAAAAGCATTTTACGATATTTTAATAGCCATGAGAAATAAATATAATTTCGATTATGGAGAGGACATTGTTGTAGAGGGAGTAATAATTAATGAGAAATGTAAAGAGTTATCTAAGAAAATTAAAGAGGAAATAGATACAAAATCTTCTTTTGCTGATTGGTTAAATAATCAGAATGTTAGAAATGAGCTACAACTATCCATAAAAATTTGCTTAGCTAAAAATGGGTATCCACCGAAATATAATAATGAAGTTTTCAATAAAGTAATGGAACAAGTTGAGAATTTTTCGGAACATTCATTAAGAGACAATAAGATTCTAAAAGAGAAAAAAGTATTAAGAGAAGTAGCAGAAGATAAACTAAAATATAGTGAAGATATTGGGGATTAATTAGGTTTATATTTACAATATTTACTAAGTATAAAAGCTCATCGAATTAGCGATGGGCTTTTATCTTTTTTTACTGCAAACCCCATACTCACATGATATAATAGTAGGGTATGTAAAATAAAACTATAAGGTGATAGAATGAATAAATTAAAACAATTATTAAATGAAAAAAAATATTTAATTATGGGAATATTGAACTTTACTCCGGATTCTTTTTCGGATGGAGGAGATTTTTATGATGTGGAAGCTGCGATAGAAGGTATTCGTAAGATGGTATCTGAAGGTGCGGATATTATTGATATCGGTGCCGAATCGACTGGTCCAGGTTCTACTGTAGTTAGTGAGGAGGATGAACTTGCTAGATTACAAAGTGTATTTCCAACATTAAGAAAAACATTCCCTGATGTGTGCTTTAGTGTCGATACGTATAAGCCTAATGTAGCTGAATATATGATTGAAGCAGGAGTAGATGTATTAAATGATGTGAATGGTGCTAAAGGAAGTACTATGGCAGAAGTTGCTGCTAAATATGATATTCCTATCTTTATTATGCACAATGGTGGTGTAGAAGAAGGGCAAGAGATTGAACAAGTTGTACGTGAATTAGGCGAGAGCGTTGATATTTGTCTAAATGCAGGTGTGAAGAAAGAAAATATTATTGTCGATCCTGGAATGGGATTCGGTAAAACTGCAGAAGCTAACCTAGAAATTACACGAAAACTAGAGTTACTTAATTCACTAGGTTGTGAAATCTTATATGCAGTAAGTAGAAAGAGAACTACAGATTATGTACTAGGTGGAAATAGTAATCCGAAAGATAGAGATATAGTAAGTGCTACATTATCTTTAGAAGCGGTAAAACGAGGAGCTAGAATGGTGCGTGTTCATAATGTAAAAGTTATGAAAGAAGCCTTAATAACATATGAAATAATTAATGGCTAATCTAACAGAAGGAGGTTAAAATGAAGAATACATTTGTTTATAATAATCATTTAGAAGCGAAGAAAGTTCTTAGTACGCTTGAGAGTGAATTAGAAATGTGCGATGAATTTATTTTCAGCGTGGCGTTTGTTTCTGAGAGTGGTTTAACTAGTTTACTTCAAAACTTTTGAAGAATTTAGAAGAAAAAAAACATCCGTGGAAAGATTTTTAACGACGAATTATTTATATTTTAATACTCCTAAGGTGTTAGAGAAATTGTCTAATTTTAAAAATATATCTCTAAAAATTTATGACTGTATAGAATATAAACATGGATTCCATACTAAAGGTTATTTATTTAGACGCGATGATTCATGGAAAGTGCTGATGGGAAGTTCGAACTTAACGAGTGCTGCACTTACGATAAATAAAGAATGGAATACTTTTATTGAGGGAGATAGGGTTTTAACGGAAAATATCTTAGATGAGTTTAATAGCTTATGGAAGAAAGCCAAATCTTACTCTGAAATAAAAGATAAGTATGTTGAAGAATTCGCTAGTAATCAGATTGAGACTGTTACTAAGAAAATTATTTCCGAGGAAATTAAACCGAATAAGATGCAAAGGAGTTTTATAGAAAATTTCGAAAAACTTCGTAATCAAGATAACAAGGGTCTTCTTATTTCTGCGACAGGAACTGGTAAGACATTTGCGGCTGCTTTTGCAATGAAGAGTATAGGTGCTAAGAGATTGTTGTTTATCGTCCATAGAGAACAGATTGCTCGTCAGGCGTTGGAGACATTCAAGACTATTTTTGGAACTAGTCGAAGCTATGGTTTACTTACAGGTAAAGAGAAAAATATAGAAGTGGATTTCATTTTTTCTACAGTTCAAACTATGTCTAAGGAAGATGTGTTTGAGAATTTTAACGAGACTCATTTTGATGAAATTATAGTAGATGAGGTACATAGGGCAGGGGCTGACAGTTATCTTAGATTGATGAATTATTTCAAACCAACATTTTATCTAGGGATGACGGCAAGTCCTGATAGAACCGATAGTTTTAATATTTATGAATTATTTAACAATAATATCGTTTATGAAGTCCGCTTAAAAGAAGCGATGGAAAATTCATTATTATGTCCGTTTCATTATTTCGGGATTAGTGATCTAGAAGTTAATGGTAAGGTTATTGATGAACTAAGCGAGTTTTCAAATCTAGTGTCTAATGAACGTGTTGAGCATATTATAAGTAAAATCAATTATTATGGCTATTCAGGAGATAGGGTAAAGGGTCTAGTTTTCTGTTCGTCAAAACAAGAAGCTAAGGTACTGAGTGGAGAGTTTAATGCACGTGGTTATAATACTACTAGCTTAACAGGTGAAGATAGTCAGGAGCGACGTGAACAGGAGATTGCTAAGTTAGTCGCAAATGATGGCGATATGTTAGACTATATATTTACCGTAGACATTTTCAATGAAGGTGTAGACATTCCTGAGGTTAATCAGGTAATAATGTTAAGACCCACTCAAAGTTCTATTATTTTTATTCAGCAGTTGGGTCGTGGTTTGCGAAAATCTTCGAATAAAGATTTTGTTGTAATAATAGATTTTATAGCCAATTATAAAAATAACTTTTTTAATCCCAGTGGCTCTATCTGGAGACAATAGTTATGATAAAGATACTGTAAGGAAATTTTTATCTCAAGGGACTAGGTATATTCCGGGGATGTCGACTATTCATTTTGATGAAATCTCTAAACAGAGAATTTATAGTGCGATAGACAATGTGAAGTTAAACACGTGGTTATTCGTTACTGATGAATATAATAAACTAAAAAATAAACTAGGAAGAATACCTACGTATTCAGACTTTGAGAACTATGATGCCATAGATGTTAGAAAGATTTTCGAGGTAGCTGGAAGTTATTATTCATTTTTAACTAAGAAGGAAAAACAGTTTGAATATAGTGGAAAACTGACAAAGACCTCAGAGAATATGCTAAATTTTGTCTCTACTAATTTAATCTTGAGTAAAAAGATTGAGGAATTGGTAATATTGCGTTTATTATTGGATGATAAGAAGCGTAATATTCTTACAGCTTTTGAAGAAATTATGCTAAGAGACTATAATAAATTTATCGCAGATTATGAGTTGGATGTTAGTAGAAAGATACTTACTAACAATTTCGTAACTAGTAGTGTCACTAAGAAGAAGTTTCATGATTGTATATTTTTAGATGAGAATGTTACTGAAATAAGAATGTCTAAAGAATTCGAAGAACAGTTGCAATCAGAGATTTTTAGGGAATTATTACAAGATTTGGTAGACTATGGAATTTACAGATACAATAAATATTACAAAGATAATTTATACAAAGACACTAATTTTGTATTGTATGAGAAATATAGTTTCGAAGATATTTGTAAGTTATTCTCATGGGGCATAAACTACGTGCCACTTGCTATAGGTGGTTATAAGTATGATGAAAGAACAAAGACTTTGCCAGTGTTTATTAATTATGATATTGATGAAAATTCATTTAACCGTGATTATACGCATGGATTTTTACCAGATAATGGTTTTACTTCGATGTCGAAGCCGAGAAGGAATTTAGAATCGAAAGAGTGCGACTATTTTTATAATGATGAAACAAAAATCTATCTATTTATGAGGAAAAATAAAGATGATAAGGATGGAGCACGAATATTTTATTTCCTAGGTGAGATGAAGACGACAGGAGAGCCTAAATTAGTAGCTAGAGAAAGAAGCGGAGATACTGTAATTCAGTTCTTTTATAAAATACAGACACCAATTCGTGAAGATATGTACGAATATTTCACAAGGGATAGAATATAAGAAATATATATAAATAGAGAGTAACTAAAAAGGTTGGGCTTGACTCGACAAAATCTTGTTTCCCCGGAACCATGATTTTTGAGTCATTTCCGAATGCCGGCTAGTTACTCTTTTTTATTTTGTACTGTGGGGAATATATTGAGTATATTTTGGTTATTGAAAACTTTACAGTTTGATTGTAAAATATAAAATAATATAGGAGGTGATATTCTATGAATATTTTCTTGAAAAATAAACTCTATAGGTTATTCACTATTTCATCAGCATTTGGGAATGCTGGTAGAACGTTATTTGATATTGTATTTATTATTTATGCGACAAGTTTACCGAATCCAGAATTAGCTGTGAGTATAGTTTCGATAGCTACGACATTGCCTTATATTATTTCATTTATCTTAGGATATTTTGCAGATCAGACAAAAGATAAGTATAACCGAATATTATCGACAAGATTTATCAGTTTTTATTATTTCGTTATTCGTCCTAGTGTGTATTTATGGAGTGCAATGGTGGATTTTTATTGTGTTAGTATTTGTAAATGTAGTTGCTGATATTCTAGGTGGATATAATAGCTATTTATCAATGTCAATAAATACTAGATTGGTGCGTAAGGAACAGTTAAGTGAAGCATTAGCATTTATTAGTTCTATAAACAATACAATCTCGCTTGGTGGAAAGGCTGTTGGAGTATTCATTTTAGGGTTTTTAAGTTACAATTACTCATACTTTGGTATGTTAAATGCAGCACTATTCTTGATAGCATTTTTAATACTGGCAAAATATAAAAATGCGATGAAAGCAGAGATTGGCAGTTTTAAAGTGGATAATAAAGAGAAGGTGAATACTAAAAGATTTTTAAAGGATACTATTGAAAACTTTAAAATACTCCGTGAGATAAAGAAAATATATAATTTTGTTATACTATTTTTAGGGATGAATTTTTGCTCATCTGCAATGTTCGCTTTACTTCTAGTAATTCTAGTAAAAAATGAGACCTTACTATTTGGGAATGTAGCATACACTATCACTTTATTAGAAATTGTGGAAGTAGTTAGTACAATTGCCGGAGGAGTTTACCAAATTAGTTTTTATAAAAATATGAGTTTAAGAAACAATGCTATATTAGAAATAATTTTATTCATTATGTATGTAGGAAATCTATTGATGCTTCAAAATAAATTTATTCTTGTTATTTTAACTGTAATAATAGGTTATTTTGCAGGAATATCGAATCCAAAACTAGATGCATTGATTTTACAATCAGTGCCTGAGGAAAAACAAACATCAATATATAGTATTTTTAGTACTGTTATTACTATTTCAGTACCAATAGGAACAACAGTAATATTATTTTTCGCTAACGCTATTAGTGCGTCATTTGCATTATATAGTTTATTACTATTATTAATTATAGTTTTGGTGTATTCATTTAAAGTGAAAGAGTAATTTCCAAGTATCCCCTTAGAGTTTTCTAATGGGATACTTATTTTTCTTGCTTAGTAGTGGTGTATTGAATAGTTAATAGAAGATTTTTTTAGTAATTAAATAATGAAGAAGATTTGAAAAAATTATTCAAAAAAAATTCCCGAAAAATATAGTTATTAGTTGATTTTTATTCTTATACTTGATATAATAGTCGCTAGAGTAATTTTATTACTCCTTACTCTCTAATAGATTAGAGAGTCGCAAAGACCAAAAGGAGGTAACACACACATGAGAAAATATGAAGTAATGTTTGCTGTTCAACCACGTATCGATGAAGAAGCTAAAAAAGCTGTGGTTGATAGATTCGTAAATATTCTTTCAGAAGGTGCAGAAGCAGTAGAAGTTAAAGATTTAGGTAAAAAAACGCCTTGCTTATGAAATCGAAGACTTCAGTGATGCTTACTACTATGTAGTAGAATTAACTTCAGCAACAGATGCGTCTACAAAAGAATTCGATCGTTTAGCAAAAATTAGCGATGACATCATCCGTCACATGGTAGTAAGATTAGAAAAATAAGGGGTGAAATACTATGGTAAATCGTGTAGTATTAGTAGGTAGATTAACTAAGGATCCAGAATTGAGATATTCTAGTTCGAATATTCCAATGCTTTATTTCTCAGTAGCTGTAAACAGAACATTCACTGACCAAAATGGTCAAAGACAAGCAGATTTTATTAACTGTGTAGCTTTTAGAAAGCAAGCAGAAAATATGGCACGTTTCTTAGGACGTGGAAGTCTGATTTCTGTTGAAGGTAGAATACAAACGAGAAATTATCAAGGTAAAGATGGAAACACAGTGTATGTTACTGAAGTAGTAGCAGAAACTGTTCAATTCCTTGAATCTAAAAATAGCTCACATAGTAGACAAAACAATGGTTTTGACTCAATGAGTTTTAATCAACCTCAATCACAACCAGCGTATAATAACAATAATCAAAATTATTATAACAACAATACTAATCAAAACTTTGGACAAGCTAATTCAGCTATGCAAGATTTTATTAATGATAGTTCATCATTCTCTGATTTTGGGGAAAACTTCCCGAGTAATCTAGATGATGACTTCATGCAGGATGTAGTAAATCCGTTTAAAGAAGACTAAAATTACATAGGAGGACATGCACAATGGCAGTAACTAACAATCGTCGTAACAACATGCGTCGTCGTAAAAAAAGTATGTTATTCACTAAAAATAACGTAGAATTTATCGACTACAAAGATGTAGAATTACTTAAAAAATTCATTTCTGAACGTGGAAAAATCTTACCACGTCGTGTAACAGGTACTTCAGCTAAGTACCAAAGAATGTTAACTACAGCAATTAAAAGAGCTAGACACATGGCACTTTTACCATACGTAGTAGACGAAAAATAAGAATAAAATTGAAAAAGATGAGCTTAGGCTTGTCTTTTTTTTGTGCTTTGATATAATAAGAGAGAAATATAGTAAAAATTATCGGTTATGATAGGGGGAATAGGGATGGAATTAAAAAGATTAGATGAAACTAAGGTATTAAAAGATCCAGTACATAGCTATATTCATATTCATTATGAAGTGATTTGGAATTGTCTTGATAGTAAGGAGTTCCAAAGATTACGCCGTATAAGACAATTAGGGGGAGATTTTCAAGTATATCCAACAGCAGAACATTCTAGATTTTCTCATTCGTTAGGTGTTTATGAGATTGTTAGGAGAATGGTTACAGAGGTTAAGTCGCTTTGTGTTGAATTAGCTGAATATGACAAAGTATGCGTGATGCTTGCGGGACTTTTGCATGATGTAGGTCATGGGCCCTTTTCTCATGCATTTGAGCATGTTACTAATCATAGTCACGAGGAATATACAGCAAAAATAATATTAGGAAATACTGAGCTTAATGCTATTTTACGAGCTGTTTCAGAAAAGTTGCCACAAGATATAGTCTCTATTATTCAACATACTCATGAAAATGATATACTGAATCAGATCGTTTCAGGTCAACTAGATGCTGATAGAATGGATTATTTATTGCGTGATTCTTATTTTACAGCGACGAGTTATGGACAGTTTGATCTTGAAAGAATATTACGTACAATGCGCGTAAGGAAAACAGCTGAGGGAAGAAAGGTAATTGTCGTTAAATATACTGGTATTCATAGTGTAGAGGATTATATTATGGCGAGATATCAAATGTACTGGCAGGTTTATTATCATCCTGTAGCTAGAAGTTATGAGGCGGTATTTATTCAACTATTTAATAGATTGAAAGATATTTTCAAAGGTGATAAAGATTATTTTGAAGACATGAAGGTGTTGATTCCATTCTTAGAAAAATCTGAAGTGAGTGTAGATGAATATTTTAAACTAGATGAAAATTCACTATTATATTGTTGTGCACTTATTCAAGATAAAGAAGATAAAATTGCTGCTGATTTAGCAAGAAGATTACAGAATAGAAAATTATTTGAGTATGTAGATTATAATGAAGAGAATTTAGCTCAGATAAAAAATATGCTTAAGGAAAATGGTTTAGATGAGCGTTATTATTTAAGGATTGAGAATATAGAAGCTAGTGTTTATAGTCCGTATAAAGGTAGAAAGATACTAATTGAAAAATTAAATGGTGATATAGTAGCATTAGAGAAAGCTAGTACTATAGTAGAATCTATAACTAAAGGGCAGACTAAGAAAGAGGGAACTATATTTTTCCCGAAATAACATGAAGATCAAGGTAATTGGTATGGGAGTGACTCAAAAATCGTGATTTCAGAGAAATCGATTTTTTAGAGTCACCCCCGCACAGTTTATTAGACATCTAAAAAGCTTTTATAAAGCGAATTTAGATGTCAATAAACCACTGCGTCTATGAGTTCTCATATACACTTTGTTAAAATTTAGGACTTTTGGGTCAGCCCCCTGATTTTTAAATTTTATTTGTTTATAAATTACTTTTGAATGCTTCTCTTTTAAATTGTCAGAAAATGAAAAGGTTTTAATTTACTATTGATTTTAATTTTCTGAATGATATAATCTTATTTAAACAATAAAATTATAAATTTAACAACAAAGGAGAGATGTAAAATGTTTGAATTAGCAAATGTAGCAAGACCAGGGGTAAGTGAATATATTTCAGGAAGTGGAGCATTGTCTGCACTTGATAATAGATTAGAAGGCTTTAAGACTCCTTTGATTGTTACTGGAGAGAAATCTTACGCAGCGTTTACGAAGTTTTACAAAGGTAATAGAGAATTTAGAGTAGCTAAATATGATGGTTCTGCATCTTTTGAGGATATGCAACGTATTGCTGATGAATATGGAGAAGGTGTGGATGTCGTCCTTGGAGTAGGTGGTGGTCGTGTTATCGATACTGCTAAAGGAGTAGCGCAGAACTTAAATGTTGAGTATATGACAGTACCAACTGTAATCGCAACATGTGCACCATATGCGCCAGTAGCAGCAGTTTATCACCCAGATCACACATTTAGAGAGGTTGCATATTTTAAACGTACAGCTTATGCTTGTATCGCAGACTTAGACTTATTATTAGAATCACCAAAAGAATACTTTGTAGCGGGAATTGGAGATACTTTAGCTAAATGGTATGAAGCAGTAGTATTAGTAGAGAGAAATAACAAGTTTAATGATCCTTTTGTAAGAATGGGATTAGAAGCGGCTAAAATCACTCGAGATGTTCTTTTACGCGATGCTAATGGAGCGTTAGAAGCTATGGAAAAAGGTGAAGTAACTGAAAGCTTCAAAAATGCTGTAGATACAGTATTTGCTATCGCAGGATGTGTTGGATGCTTCGGTGTTCACTATGGACGTATGGCAGGAGCTCATGCTGTACACAATGGTATGAGTTTAGTTAAAGAAACACATTCTGTATTACACGGAACAAAAGTATCTTATGGTATCTTGGTTCAATTACTTGCTGAAGGTAAGAGAGAAGAAGTTGAGAAACTTGTTCCGTTCTACAAAGCTAATGATTTAGCTTACAACTTAGCTTGTGTTAATGTAACAGAAGATGTAGAAGAAAAAATGCAAAAAATTGCTGAATTTGCAGCTAGTGAAAAAGAAACATTTAAACTCGCAGTTGATGTGTGTACACCGGAAGTTGTAGTGGCTGCGATGAAAGAGTTAGAAGAATTAACAAAATAAATAAATGATAAAAGACCTCGGATGTTTTAATCTGAGGTCTTTATTTTGTGTTTTATAAGTTATTTTTTAATACTGGTACTAGCATAGCGTTGCTAAATGTTTTGTGCAGTATCATCTTGAAGTAGATAATTAAACGATTTCGTAACCGAATAAAATAGCTACG
>CAKMQF010000124.1 GCA_927911745.1 uncultured Gemella sp. | reverse complement strand
TAATCTATATGAATATTACTATATAAAAGAAAATAAGTCAAGGTTTAGGAGATATTAGAAGGAAATGAAAGCATTATATTTCATAATTATCTATATATTTTATCTTTAATAGATAATATTAAATGATGTATTAGTTTTAGTATGAAAAAAGGGAGTGACTCAAAAATCACGATTTTAGAGAAATCGATTTTGTCGAGTCACCCCAGCAAAGTTTATTAGATATCTGAAAAGCTTTTATAAAGCGAATTTAGATATCAATAAACCACTGCGTCAATGAGTTATCATATACATTTTTTAAAAGTTAGGACTTTTTGGGTCAGCCCTAACAGAGTGCTTTTCATTATACATTATGTAGTTTAAATTGTCATTAAATTAGGTTGGATAGGGTGATTCTTCTAAGTGTTGTAACTTCTTAATCTTAAAAGTTATTGGTGTCATTGCTACTGGAATGATGTTGAGCGTAACCTTATCTATCTGTGGCATCTTTGTTCTTAGAATAAGGAAACTGGAATTTTGTCAGTTCCCTATCTTGGAAAGGATATAAAAATCTTTTAAACTGATGGGTTTCTTAGTGAAAGACTGTGAAATTTTTGATATAATATAAAGAATAAACTGATAGATGTTTTTTTATTTATCTAGAAAAAAGAGATATTTTTTAAAAGACTTACAGACGAGGACTAAGGAAATTTAAATACATATGTAATGTTTGATAGAAAATCACTCTATCCTCATCAATAGATAAACAGAAATAAATTAAATAAAAGGAGAAACAGATGTCTGGAAATTATTCAACACGTGAATACCGTGAAAAATTATACGATGATCTTCATGTTAGATCGAGAGATACAGTGATTTTGATGTGTGCAATTTTTATTGCCTCTATCGGACTAAATATGAATTCAACAGCTGTTATTATAGGAGCCATGTTAATTTCACCTCTTATGACACCGATTGTTGGACTGGGATTAGGTTTAGCTATTTTTGACACTCGTTTAGTCAAGCAAGCTCTAGGGGTTTTACTTACTCAAGTATTGGTCAGTTTACTTGTATCAACTCTATATTTCTGGATTACTCCATTATCTTATGCAAGTAGCGAATTGATTTCCCGAACTTCTCCAACGATTTGGGATGTCCTAATTGCTATTGCCGGTGGGATTGCTGGTGTAATCGGTTCAAGGAAAAAAGAAGCAAACAATATTGTGCCAGGAGTAGCCATTGCTACAGCGCTGATGCCGCCTATCTGCACTGCCGGCTATGGTTTAGCTAATGGAAATGTACGATTTTTATTTGGAGCTCTCTATCTTTTCTTGATTAACTGTGCCTTTATAATGCTAGCCAACATTATTGGGGCAAAAATTTTAATGAGAAAATCTCCCTTAACTTCATTCAAAGAGCTAAGCATTAAAATGAAAATTGGTTTGATATCTTTGATTGTATTATTGGTTGTTCCAGCCAGCTATTCGGCAGTTACTCTGACTATAGAACAAGCGAGAAAAGAAGGTGTCAAACAGTTTGTAGGAAAAGAGTTTGCCGATCATACGGTTATCAATCAAGTCTACAAGTCAAGGGACAATGAATTGGTCTTGACAATTGTTGGTGATCCGATTTCAGAAGAAGAATTAGAAAAAATTCACCAAAAACAAGCCTCTTACGGTATTCAATCTGTTAAATTGAAAGTTAATCAAGTTCAGAATTCGGCAAAATTAGATAGTGAAGCGACCAAGGAATTTTATGAAATTATTAATAAATATATCGATCAAAAACTATCTGAAAAGATTCACAAAAAGATATTGTAAAAGAAAATGAAACAGACAAGGGTTAAGGATATTCTATATCCTCAATCCTTGTCTTTTTAGATTGATTTTTTTAGAAACAGTAGTTAGGTCTTTTAGTATAGCTCGCCTAATAACTTTGAAGGTTTCATCGCGTTCTAAGCCTAATTGGATATCATTACGATATAAAAGGGTAAGATATTTATGCTTTATCATAGTTGGTCTTATTTCTAATTTAAACGTTTCATACTTAATTACAACGTAAAAAAATCATTTCAGAGTAGTTTCCACATGATTGAAATAAATAAGGTTATAAGTGATTATGTTGAAATTGAATATTTACTTTAGAAACTGCTGAATAAAAGCATCCAGGAAATTAGATTTCCTAGATGCTTTTTATCTATGTAATTATTTACCTAATTTTTCTAAGTGTTTAGCTAGGCGTTCGTTAACGAAATCCCAGTTTACAACACGGAAGAATTCTTTAATGTAGTCTGGACGACGGTTTTGGTAGTTTAGGTAGTAAGCGTGCTCCCAAACGTCTAATCCAAGAATTGGAGTAAGACCTGTTAAGTATGGAGAGTCTTGGTTAGCTGTAGAAGTAACAACTAATTTACCTTCTTTATCTAAAGCAAGCCATGCCCAACCACTACCGAATCTTGTAGCAGCTGCAGCTGAGAAGCTCTTAACGAATTCTTCGTATCCACCAAGTTCAGCTTCAACTTTTTCTTTAACTAATCCAGCGAATTCAGAAGAATCTGCTTTAGTTAGTGATTGCCAGAATAGGCTGTGGTTGTGGTGTCCACCACCGTTGTTGATAACGGCTTGACGGATGTCAGCAGGTACGCTATCGATGTTTTTTAATAGACCACAGATGCAGTTAGCTTCGAATTCTGGGTGTTTTTCTAAAGCTGCGTTTAAGTTGTTAACGTAAGCAGCGTGGTGTTTGTCGTGGTGAATTTCCATAGTTTTAGCGTCGATAACTGGTTCTAAGAAATCGAATCCATAAGGTAATTCAGGTAATTTAAATGTCATAGTAATTGTCCTCCCGGAGTTTTTTGTAAATATATTATTATTATATGAAAAATATTAAAAATAAACAACAAAAATGCTTACAAAAAATTTTTTAAATCAGCAGAAAATATTTTTTAAGGAGAGAAAGAAAATATTTTAGAGAGAAAAATGTGGTATTTTCTTAGTGATTTACTTAAAAAATTATTATATGTGAAATTTAGAATATTTATAACTTAAATATGGCCTTAGATATACATATAATTGCGGTTTTATTTTATAATAGATTTCTTTAAGTTTTATAGTTTTTTTAATGGCTATCTATAGACTAATTCAGAAAAATTTTATACAATAGTATTGCATGAGAAATTTTAATCATGAAGGTAAGTTAATGGCTATTAGACTTTAATTTTTAAGTGTTTAATAGTATAATATAATTGGAAAATTTGTATAGATAAACAATTAGAAATAATTCGAAATTAATCGAAAGGAATTAGATAATGAAAATAGGAATTGATAAGATTGGTTTTGCAATGCCGAATTACTATTTAGATATTCGTGATTTAGCAACAGCTCGAGGAATTGAACCTGATAAATTCACAAAAGGTTTACTACAACTAGAAATGAGTATTCCTCCTGTGTCTCAAGATATAGTAACTCTTGGAGCACAAGCTGCATATGATATACTAGACAAAGATGATTTAGAAAAAATTGATATGATTATCGTAGGGACTGAGTCTGGAGTTGACCAAAGTAAGGCTTCTTCAGTATTTATTCATGGCCTATTAGATATTCAACCATTCGTACGTGCTATCGAAGTTAAAGAAGCATGTTACGGAGCAACTGCGGCATTAGATTTCGCTAAAAATCATGTTATGAATAATCCAGAGTCAAAAGTACTGGTTATCGCTAGTGATATTGCGAAATACGGTATTAAATCTTCTGGAGAATCTACACAAGGTGCAGGAAGTTGCGCTATGTTAGTAAGTAGTAATCCAAGAATTTTAGAATTCAACAATGATAATGTTTGTTTAACTCGTGATGTTATGGACTTCTGGCGTCCGAACTATTCACAATATGCTTTTGTAGAAGGAAGATTTTCTACTGAACAATACCTTGATTGTTTAACAACTACTTGGAATAGATATATTGAAAAAACTAAACAAAGCCTTAATGACTTCTCAGCGGTATGTCTACACCTTCCATATCCTAAATTAGGATTAAAAGGTTTAACTTTATTATTAGAACAAGCTGGAGAAGAGAAGAAAGAAGAATTACTTGCTCGTTTTAATGAGTCTATATTATATAGTCAACGTGTAGGTAATATATACACAGGATCTCTATTCTTAGGGTTATTATCATTACTTGAGAATAATAACACATTAGAAGCAGGGAATAAGATTGGTTTATACAGTTATGGAAGTGGAGCTGTTGCGGAAGTATTCAGTTTAACTCTAGTAGAAGGTTATAAAGATCAATTAAGAAATAATCGTTTTGACGATTTCGATAAGAGAACACGTATTTCAATAGATGAATACGAAAAAATATTCTTCAGAGATACTACAGTGGACGAAGAAGGAAACTTAGATATTTCTGATATTAAAGATGAAAGCAGATTTGTCTTAGAAAAAATAGAAAATCACAAGCGAGTATATAAAAAACAATTTTAACAGGGGAAATCATGGAAAAAATTTGGAGTGGATTTTATAAAAAAAATATTAATGAACGCTTAGAGGTTATTGAACAAGCTGATATTTTAAGTGAAGAATATCTTTCTGTTTTGAAAAATAATGAAGTTTTAGACTTTGATATGGCTAATAATATGGTTGAGAATGTAATAGGAACTTTCTCGCTACCTTTTAGCGTTGTGCCAAATTTTGTCGTTGATAATAAAGAGTATGTGGTGCCATTCGTTACGGAAGAACCATCGGTAGTTGCTGCTTGTAGTAATGCTGGGAAAATCGTGGCGAAGTCTGGTGGTTTCAAAACAGAAGTACTAGATAGGAAGATGGTAGGGCATGTAGCTTTATATAATATAGCTAATGCTGATGAAGCAGTAGTACGTATTTTACAAAGTAAAGATTTGCTTTTAAAAACGGCGGATGAAGCTTATCCGTCTATCGTGGCTCGTGGTGGAGGTGCTCGTGACATTGAGGTTAAAGTTCTATCAGAAGATGGAACAGATTTCGTAGTTGTTTATCTTATCGTTGACACTTTAGAGGCGATGGGAGCAAATATGTTAAATACTATGCTAGAAGCACTTAAAGTTTCTTTAGAATCACTAACTGAGGGTATAGCTTTAATGGCGATTTTATCGAATTATGCGACACGTTCACTAGTTACAGCGAAATGTGCTATTCCATTCGAAAATTTAGGAGAAAACGGAGAGTATCTTGCGAAAAGAATCGAACTGGCTAGTAAATTTGCCAAAGCTGATGTTTATCGAGCAGCAACTCACAACAAGGGTATCTTCAATGGTATCGATAGTGTTGTAATAGCGAGTGGAAATGACTGGCGAGCTATAGAATCGTCATGTCAAAGCTATGCAGCTAAAGACGGTAAGTATCAAGGACTTTCTACTTGGTGTTGTGATGAAGAGGCTAAGAGGCTTATAGGAGAAATCACGTTACCTATGCCGGTTGCTAGTGTAGGTGGTTCTATTGGAATCAACCCTACTGTAAAAGTTGCTAGAGGATTATTAAATAATCCAGATGCGAAAACATTAGCGAGTATACTTGTTTCTGTTGGATTAGCCCAAAACTTAGCGGCGCTAAAAGCGTTGGTAGGAGATGGAATTCAAAAAGGTCATATGAAACTACACGCAAAATCGTTAGCGATTTTAGCTGGAGCTACTAATGATAATATTGAATTAATCGTAGAAGAACTACGAAAAGAAAAACACATGAACTTAGCTAGTGCTAAGAAAATAGTAGAGAAATACAATAAATAAAGTTAAGAGAGATTAGAATTCCTAGTCTCTCTTATTGGATAATTCTAGTAAGATCTATCTTCTTTATGCATAAATCTAAAAAAGATTAATAAATTTAATCTAGAAAAACTGTTTAATAAGAATAGAAGTTTCTATATTATAGTAGAAATATTAAAAATGAAATCTAAATTATCGTTATTATAAGATTTTTTATTATTATAAAAATGTGGCTGGAATACTGCTCTTGATATCTTTTTACACTGTTTCATGATAAATAATAAAACTTTTTTTAATTTTGTGAGCAGTTTCATTGATTAATAATTTTAAATGATATATTATATAAAGTATAGAAATTAACAAATTAATATCTATAAAAAATATTTAAAGAAAAAGTATATTTAATTTCAATTAATAGAAAATTGATATGTAGTATACAGGAGGCAAAATTATGTCATTAGAAAGCAAATTCGATGAAATCAAAGGATCGGTTAAAGAAGGTTTAGGAAAATTAACTGGAGATAAATCATTAGAAGGTGAAGGATTAGCAGAACAAGTTGTTTCTAAAGTAAAAGAAGCAGCAGAAGATGCTAAAGAAGCAGTAGAAGGCGTTATCGACAACGTTAAAGATAAATTAAAATAAGACGAATATTTATTGAATTCTTTTGTTAGGACATCGGTGAATTGAAGTTAACGAAGGAAGAGATTCAATATTTTTGTACTATAGGTGATTGGCGGAAGTAAAGAAAACTTGGCCAATCACCTATTTTTTTATAACAAATTTTAAAGAGTAATAAATAATTACTTTAATTACGATTATTCCTAAAAAATACTTATAAATTAAAATCAGTAAAACTGTTATACAAAGAATTTTATAATTTGTTTCTAATTAAAATATTAAAAATAATAATTTAAAATTTATGTAAATCTTGTTTTTATAGTAACTTTCGATTTATTTTTTAAAATATATATTTATGATAGAAGCTGTTTTAATCATCAGTTAATTAATGTTTCAACATAAATTATAAAACTTTTTTAAATTTTGTGAGCAGTTAAATTGATTTAAGATTAAAAGTGATATATCATATCTATAATAAATATTTGTTATTAGTGTATAAATATTTATATAAAATAATTAAAGAAAGGGGAAATAAATATGATTTGGTCAATTATAGTAGGTGGTTTCATAGGGTTTGTAGCTGGCGGAATCACAAAAAAAGGCGGAGCCATGGGTATCATTTCTAATGTTATCGCAGGTTTAGTAGGTTCATCAGTAGGACAATCATTATTTGGAACTTGGGGTCCAAGCCTAGGTGGAATGGCGTTAATTCCTTCTATCTTAGGTGCGGTAATTGTAGTAACTATAGTATCAATATTCTTTGGAAAAAAATCTTAAAACATTTTTTCTATAAATGAATAGTCAATTTTTGAAAGGAGGTTTAAAATGACTAAAGCAAAAAAAATAATTTCTATTATTGTTTGTCTATTAGCTTTAACGGTTATGGTTCCTATTATGATAGAGTATCATAATGTTAGCGGATTAGATCCACAATTTTTAGATTTACAATTATTTGATTGGAAACAATTTTCTTTCTTAGAATTTTATCTTTCTAGATATATTTTCTGGGGAGCATTAGTATTATCAACATTGATAATTCTTTCAATATTAGTAATAGCATTTTATCCTAAACAACATTTAGAAGTAAAACTATCTGATAAAGGTGGTAAATTATCACTGACAAATTCAGCTATTGAAGGATTTGTTAAAAATTTAGTGATTGAACAAGGATTAATTAATAATCCATCGGTAAAAATAAATAATAGAAGAAATAAATGCCGCATTAATGTAAAAGGAGAATCATCTACTTCAGAGAGTATTATTCAGAAGAGTGATCAGATTCGTGATGGAATAAAAAATGGATTGGTTGAGTTTTTCGGTATAGATAAAGCTGTAAAACTTAAGATTTCTGTTTCAGATATTCAGAAAAAAGTAACTAGAAAGAGTACAAGTCGTGTAAAGTGAGGACATAAATTATGGAATGGCTAAAAAAACATCAATACACTGTTGTATCAGGATTATTGGGAGCATTTCTAGCTTTTTTAATTCTGTTCTTAGGATTTTTCAAAACTATTTTTGTTTTGATTTTCACTGTACTAGGAATTGTAACAGGATATTATATAAAGAATAAAATATAAAAATTTGTAATTAGGAGAAAAGATATATGTCTAATCCAAATGAAAATAATGTAGAAACAAAAGAATTAACTACAAGTAATAGTGAAGCAAGAGGAGAATTGACATTTGATAATGATGTAATTAAAAAAATTATTGGTCAAGCTTTAGAAAATGTTTCAGGATTGCTAGCAGTTGATGGAGGTTTTTTCTCAAATTTAACAGATAAATTAATTAATACTGATAATGTCACATCAGGTGTTAATATTGAAGTAGGTAAGGAACAAGTAGCTGTTGATTTAAATATCATAGTCGAGTATAAAAAAAATGTTCCTGAAATCTTTGAGGAAATTAAACGAGTGATTACAACTGATATAAACAAAATGACTGGATTAGAAGTTGTAGAAGTTAATGTCAATGTAATCGATATTAAAACTAAGGAACAACATGAAGCAGATTCAGTAAGTTTACAAGATCGTGTGTCTAATGTTGTTGAATCAACAGGAGAATTTGCATCTGATACCTTTACATCAGCTAAAGCAGGTATAAGTGATGGATTTTCAACAGTTAAAGAGAAAGTCGGAGATGCAACTGAAGTAGTTGTAGATAAGGCTATAGATGTAAAAGATGCAGTAGTAGAAAAAGCATCAGATGTAAAAGAAGCAGTAGTAGAAAAAGCATCAGATATAAAAGAAGCAAACTGCAGAAAAAGTAGAAGAAGCGAAAGAAGTAGCATCGGAAGCTAAGGAAGCAGTAGTAGAAAAGCAGCAAGAAGCCAAGAAGAGAAGCTGACAGAACAGTAGAA
>CAKMQF010000123.1 GCA_927911745.1 uncultured Gemella sp. | reverse complement strand
TAATATTATTATGAGATTTTATAGCATGCTTTTTCGCTAACGATCTTATGCTTATATTTTCATTTATATACTCTAGTACGACTTTCTTTTTAAATTCAAAATTATATTTAGTCATAAAAATACCGACCTCCAAAAAGTTAGATTTTTTGGTCTAACTTTTTGGGGTCGGTACATAAAGTCAATCGTCTTTTTCTTTTATTCAAAATGTTTCTTTAAAAATTCCCCTACAATATTCCAATATTGTTCTCTGAATTTTCTTTCAGCCTGAACATGTTTCATTCCTGGGAAACTATGGAATTCTTTTTCTGAAGTTATTAGATCATAAGCAGCTTTCCCATGTTCTAACGGAACAAAACCATCTTCTTCTCCATGTAGTACTAATGCTGGAAGTTTAGTTTCTTTCAATGCTTTTGTTGCATCTACATCACCAAAGAAATATCCAGCCCTTATCTTCGTCACTGTATTTGCAGCCGGAATTACAGGGAAACTCGGTAAATTAAATAATTTTTTCAACTGATATGTGAACTCTACTTTTAAATTCACATAACCACTATCTTCAATAAAAGTTTTTACATTAGATGGTAAATCCTTACCTACTGCATTCATTACAGTAGCCGCCCCCATACTAATTCCGAATAATGCAGTATCAGCATTGTTATTTTCTGATGATATTTTCTTTACCCAATTAACTAAATCATCAGAATCATAACCACCCATAGAAATAAACTCACCTTCACTATTACCGTGAGCTATTAAATCTGGTGCAAAGACACTATAACCCATATCATAGAATTTCTTAATATAATTAACCATTTTCTTAGCATCACTAGTATATCCATGAACTACAAATATCCATTTTTTAGCATCCGGATTAACAAATTTATATCCTACAAGTTTATTTTTAGTAACAGACTCCATCTCAACCGTTTGCTTCGTTTCATCAAACCACTTGTTTAATGCTGTTTTATCTTCTTTACTTCCATCACTATCTTGATTAACGATAGCACTCTTATCAACCTTCGGATTCAATCCAAAGTTATAAAAATAGTTCCCAACAAAACCAAATGCAACAATTACTAAAATCAATAGTGTCGCTAATATTTTTTTAAAATGTTTTTTCACTTGTCTTTACCTTTCATCTTTAAATTCAATAAAACTATTATACTATCACTTCTAATAAAAGTAAACAAAAAATAACGCTAATAGAGACTTAGGATGTCGCTATTAGTGCTGATTTTTATTCTATTCCATACTTCTCTTTAATCGCATCTGCCACTATCATTCCTGTGAACCATGCAACCATAAGATTGTAACCTCCGATTTCCCCGTGTAAATCTAAGATTTCTCCTGCAAAATATAAATTTTCTATTTTTTTATGACTGCATGTCTTCGGACTTACTACTTTAAGATCTACTCCACCTGCTGTAGTAAAGGCATATTCTAACGGCATCGTCTTAACATCAACTAACTCATAACGTTTGATTTTCATTACAAATTTTCTTAACTCTTTTTTACTAACATTCTCTGGGAAATATTTTTCTATCATAAAGTTATAAAAACTCTTTGGTAATTTTCCTTGTAAGAATTTGTTATCTTCCCATAGTTTCGCAAAAAGTTCTTCCTCATTAAGCTCAGGATAAAAGTCTAGATAAAATTTATCTTCTGGATAACGAGCCACAAATTCCCCCATAGAAATTGATAATGGCCCACTTAATCCTTTATGCGTAAACAGAAGGTCTCCGCTTCTCTCGTTTTTCTTATGGAACATTCTTACATTTTGCAATGCAACCCCAGATAATTCTCTAAAATCTTCAAAAACTAAAGCTACTTCACTAGGATATATTTTAGTAATCTTCACGCCATATTTTTTAAGAATTCTATGTAATGAACCATCACTTCCACTCTGAGGATATGTTTTTCCTCCAGCACAGACTACGATATTCTTTCCGTAATACGTATCAACATTTGTTTTTACACCAACTAGTTTATCATCTTCGAATACTAAATCTTCTACTTTCTCTTTATAGTTAATCTTCGCGTGATCTATTTTAAATGCATTAACTACATCTCTAGATTTTTCACTCGCTGGATATAATCTTCTATTTTCTTGTTTTAATTTCAAATTATGCTTATCAAAGAACTTCTTAACATTATATTTATGATAAGCACTTCTTAAAAATCTACCGTTATGTACTGCCGCGACAAAATCTTCAGCATTGTCACTACTCATAACATTACAACGTCCATTTCCTGTTAAAAGAAGTTTTATTCCTGCACGTCTATTTTGCTCAAGAACTAATACTTTTAAACCACTATCATTAAGCCTATCCGCTATCATAAGCCCTGCACTACCAAGACCTATCACAATCACATCGTATTTCATCTCAAATCTCAACTTTCTCTTAATTTAATCAAATATCATCTAATTATAACATGGAATCTAATACTTTCAAATTTTTCTATGTTAGACATAATTTTACACTACATGCTTACAAATAAAAATTCTAAAATTTTCCTTTCTTCTTATTGGAATTTTTCGCTATTTTGTAATATACTAAAAGGTATGTGTTTAAAGAAAGGGAGTGACTCAAAAACCGTGATTTCTTAGAAATCGATTTTGTCGAGTCACCTCAGCACAGTTTATAAGATATCTGAAAAGCTTTCATAAAGCGGATTTAGATATCAATAAACCACTGCGTCTATGAGTTCTCATATGAACCTTGTTAAATTTTAGGACTTTGGGGCAGTCCCCTGTGCATTGAACAATTTTAAAATAAAGGATTTTAAATAATGAGATTGAAAAAAATTGGTATTTTGATTTTACTTCTTGTATTTTTAGTTCCAAACTTCTCGAAAGCTGATGATAACTTTCTAGATAACAACGCAGTAACAAATTTAAGCGATGTTAATGCTCATCTTGTAGTTTCGGAATTAAACACGGGAAAAATCATTTCTAAACGTGGAGAAAATGAAAAAGTATCTGTAGGTAAATTACCAAACTATCTTGCACTTTACCTACTTACTGACAATTTAAAAAATAAAAAAATAACTCTAGAAGATAAAATTAGTATTGCTAGTGGCGACGACATTCTTTCTAAATACAAAATAGAATCGTCAATTACAGTTAAAGATGCAATCTTCCTATTAGAAAATGAAAATTCTAATAGTCTTAACCAAGCGGTATTCGCTAACTTTAACGTTACTCTTGATAAAGCTAAAGAAACATTAGCTGCCATGTCACTACATGACACAAAATTAGAATCACTAGATAACAATGGGAATAATACTAGTACTGCGAAGAATATCTCTTACCTTACTAGTTTAATTCTAAAAAATTATCCTGAGATTACAGAAATCACAAAAAATCCAGAACATACTTTAGCATCTGGAGAAAAAATTAACAATAGCGTTGAGTTTAAAGAATCAGATAAGTTTAGAGTTTTAGGATTAGATTACTCTGACAAAAATAGTGTAACTTACGCATACAGTGGTAACACTAAATTAATTATCACAGTATTAAACCAAAGCGATGATAAGGCTACTTATTTTGATAAACTTCAAAAAACATACGATTATCTATTCTCAAACTATAGCTATAAACTAGCTCTTAAAGCTGGAACATATACTATAAACAATGAACGTATTACTTTTAATGAAGATATTTACGACTTATTCTATGAAAAACATTCAATCAAAGATGTAACATATCTTCTAATGAATAAAAAAATACTTTTATTCCAAAAATACGAAACAATTTCTGCAAATGAAGGAACAGTATTCTCTGATTTTAGTTCTAACGATAATACAGGAAACCTGGAAAAAATCAAATCTAACTTCATCAATGATGATAACTTTGATAAGAAAGATAATTACGAAAAAACTACTATTGTAATAGATCGTACGAAATACTTCGCTACGGGTATACTTGCAATATACACACTTGTTTTCGCAGCGCTATACGTTATGAGACAAGTTGTTAGAAAGGATTAAATATGGAGCAAAACAATTTAGTTTTCGAAGTTGATGGTACAATTTATGAACTTGTTTACAACTTCAAAGATGCCTTTCAAAAAGAAACATTTGAAGAAAAACTTGTAGATGTGTTAAAAAATAAACCATATATCGTAGGCGATATTTCTCATGAAAAACTACGACTTACTGGATTCATTTTAACAAAGGATAACAACAATCCTAAAAACATAAACAACCTTGAAGATTACATACTAGAATATTGTAATTTTGGTGCACCATTCTTCGTCGTTAAAAAAAGAAATTCATAAAAGAAATACCTAAGATGAGGTCATCCTCACCTTAGGTATTTTTCTATATAAATTTAGCACAAACTGCCTCAGGTACAACTACCTCAGAAGCAACAACAGTTAGTTCACCTGTTTTCTTATTAACAGTGTACACAGTAATCGTTCCACTATTTTCATTTGTCGCAATTGCTAAAGTATTATCTTTTGAAAGATCAAAATCTCTAGGTCCCTCTCCTTCAGTACTGATAGTTTGAAGCTGTTTTAAGCCTGATGCTGTATTTTCAAAAACAACTACAGCATCTTGTCCTCTATTAGAACATAGATAAATCTATTATCATTGAAATTTTTATCGCACTACCTTTATTTTCTAATGAAAAACCTTCAGATAGTGTAGGATAATATGTTGGATTTGTTAAGTTACCTTCCCCATCATAATCAAAAGCAATTACCTCACTAGTAAGTTCTGTCATAACAAAAGCTTGTTTTTCATCACTACTAAATACTATGTGTCGAACTCCACTTCCATCTTTAGCTTTAAAAGTGGCTACTTTTTCTAAAACCCCTTCATTAAGCTTATACGATGTAATCTCATCAGTTCCTAAATCACAAGAAAAGACATATTTTTCACTTGGGGTAAATCCTGAAAAATGCACATGAGGTTTCTCTTGTCTTTCGTGTACTCCACTTCCTTCATGATGATCTGTTGATAAGAGTTTTACAAGCTCACCATTTTCAACAGAATAACTATCAATCGTACCTAAATGATAATTCGCTGATAATAAAGTATTTTTCTCTGAGTTTAACTCTACATAACAAGGAGGATTCCCCTCTTGGGCAACTGATGTTAATTCTTTCAAATCACCATTTTCTTCAACTTTAAAGCTTGTAACAGCACCTTTTCCATCTACTCTTGATACACTATATAAATATTTATTATCATTAGACAATGCTAAATACGTTGGATTGTCAACCTTAGCTACATTTCTAACTTCTAGTACTTTCCCCTCTTCAGATAGCTCAACTAAGTATATTCCTTCACTATCTTGTTTTGTATATGTTCCAATATATGCTCTTACCATTATTTTTCCTCCTACTTTCTATAAACTTATTATAACATTTTCAAAAAAAATTTAATAAAATTTTCTCTCGCCTATAATTCGTATAAACCAAAATTATCGTTTTTTTTGAAAAATTAGAATCTTATTTCACGAATTATCTATCCCTTTCATAAACTTAAAATTCGTTTTTAACTGTTTTTTCATTAAAAAATCAATATTTCACAAAAAAAATTCACAAAAATTCTAACATTTAAGATTTTACATATCTTTAACTTCTTGATATAATAGTTTATATTAATAAAAGTATATTTTAGGAGGAAAACCGTGAAACACGAATTTATATTAGTTCTAGACTTCGGTAGTCAATATAACCAACTTATCACTCGCCGTGTACGTGAGCTTGGTGTATATTCTGAACTACATGACAATGAAATTTCTATTGAAGAAATTAAAAAAATGAACCCTAAAGGAATTATCCTTTCAGGTGGACCTAACTCAGTATATGAAGAAAACTCTCTTACAATTGATGACGAGATTTTCAACCTAGGTATTCCTGTATTAGGAATTTGTTACGGAATGCAACTTATGCAACACAAACTAGGAGGAAAAGTAGAATCTGCAACTAGTAGAGAATACGGAGCTCACAATGTTGACGTAACTCCAGGAGCTAAATTATTCGAAGGTACTCCTGCAACTCAACAAGTATTAATGAGTCACTCTGATAAAGTTGTTGAACTTGCTGAAGGATTCAAAGTTGTAGCGACAAGTGATAACTGTCCAATCGCTGCTGCTGAAAACGTAGAAAAAGACTTCTACTGTTTCCAATTCCACCCAGAAGTACGTCATTCAGAATACGGTTATGACTTAATTAAAAACTTCATCCGTAATGTATGTAAATGTACTGAAAACTGGACTATCCAAAACTTCATCGATGAAAAAATTGAAGAAATTCGTGCAGAAGTTGGAGATCAAAAAGTTCTTTGTGCATTATCTGGTGGTGTAGACTCATCAGTTGTTGCAGCCTTACTAGATAAAGCAATCGGAGATCAACTAATCTGTATGTTTATCGATCACGGTTTACTTCGTAAAGGTGAAGCTGAAGCTGTAATGAACACATTCAGTAAAGAAATCGAAGGTGGATTCAACATGAATCTAATTAAAGTCGATGCAAAAGATAGATTCCTTGGAAAACTTAAAGGTGTAAGTGATCCAGAACAAAAACGTAAAATCATCGGTAATGAATTTGTTTATGTATTTGACGAAGAATGCGCTAAACTTCACGACGTACCGTTCTTAGCTCAAGGTACTCTTTACACTGACGTTATCGAATCAGGAACTAAGAATGCACAAACAATCAAATCACACCACAACGTAGGTGGATTACCAGAAGATATGCGTTTCTCTCTAATCGAGCCACTTAACACTTTATTCAAAGATGAGGTTCGTGCATTAGGTGAAGCACTTGGTCTTCCTCACGAAATCGTTTGGCGTCAACCATTCCCAGGACCAGGACTTGGTATCCGTGTTCTTGGAGAAGTAACAGAAGAAAAACTTCAAATCGTTCGTGACAGTGACTTCATCCTACGTGATGTTATCGCTAAACGTGGATTAGAAGGAGAAATCTGGCAATACTTCACATGTCTTCCTGATATTCGCTCAGTAGGAGTTATGGGAGATGTTCGTACATATGATTACACAGTTGCAGTTCGTGCCGTAACAAGTATCGACGGTATGACAGCAAGCTGGGCTCACATTCCATTTGAAGTACTTGAAGAGATCTCAGCTCGTATCGTAAACGAAGTTGCCCACGTTAACCGCGTAGTCTACGATATTACAAGTAAGCCTCCAGCAACGATTGAATGGGAGTAATGCGGTGTAAATTTGAATTATTAGGAGTTTAAAGACGACATAATTCTTAGGTACAGCGTATGCAACAAGAACTTTAATCTTAACTAACAAAGTAAGGAAAAGATTATTAGTTCTAACTACCCATATGTTAAAATATATAGATTGAAAATTAGTTAAAACACTTTGGATTGTCTCCAAAGTGTCTCCAAAAAGACCTTATCAAAAACTATTGATAAGGTCTTTTTATTAAAATCTTTGATTTCTTACCTTATCTACACTAAAACATAAATATAAAAATAGGTAATCAAGAATAATATATTCAACACCTTATCTGTGTTATAATTAAATGGAATTATAATTTTAAGAGGAAAATAATATGGATTTAATAATTAAAAAAATAATAGACAAGAAAGAAAAAGAAATAATATCAAAAGAGGTCCTTTACGACCTTCCTGAATGGTTTGGTCTACCTGAAAGTACAAAAGAGTATATTAAAGATTCACAAGATAAACCGTTTTTGGCTTGCTATGCAGATAATGAAGTTGCAGGTTTTATCGTATTAAACGCAACAAGTAAGGATACTGCAGATATTTTTGTAATGGGTATAAAGAAAAAATTTCATAGAATGGGAATTGGAACAAAACTAAATACAGAATTCGAAAATATGGCAAAAAATCTTGGATATTCTTACTCACAGGTGAAAACTGTAAAAATGGGACACTACAAAGAATATGATATTACTAATGAATTCTATATCGCAATGGGATATAAAGAATTAGAATGTTTTCCTACCTTATGGGACGAATGGAATCCATGTCAAATATATGTTAAATATTTAGGGGAATAATACTTCAATAATATTTTATTTATAAATAAATATTTTAGTATCTAAAAGCTCGATGAGTAAAAATAAAAGTAGAGTATATTCACCAAGAAACTTGATATAGTTTACTTTTAAAAACTAAATACAAAATAAATACAAATTTATACCCTGCCATTTCCCCACCAATAATTTTTGGTGGGGTTAATTTTACAGTTATTAGCATGATAAAAATAATCACTATCTTTATAAAAAGTATTTACAAAGAAATTTCTAAGGCATATAATTAAATGAAGTATCACTAAATCACTTTGATTTCCTAGTTACTTATAACAATCAATCTAAAAAGGAGACACAAATTATATGTATAAAAAACTTATCGCAATAGTATCTAGTCTTATTGCCCTTATAGTAATCGCTAGTGGGATTTATTACTTCTTTGGTTCTAATAATTCTATAAAAGAAGAACATACTAAAATACCTAGCTCTTATAAATGATAGTCATGATTTTAAAGGAGGACTTGCTGGATTAGAGACTCTTGATAACGAGAAAGGTCAAGAAGCATTCAAAAACATTAAAAACTGAAATTAAAAATCGCTAAAGAATTAAAAAATACTGATGCAAGTCTAGATAGCAAAGATGTGGATGCTGCTAAGAAATCCCTAGATAAAGTAGATTCTCTTACTACAGATAATTCTTTCGATAAAGCAATTGAATGGTTAAAAGAAGATATTACTAACTATGAAAAAGCTCAAAAAGAAATAAAAGATGCTAAATCTGACGACATCAATTCAATACTTGATAAGTATAAATTCAAACATAGTGCTTTAAAAGCGAAACTGAGTGAAGGAAAGAACGAAACTAAATCTGAAAATAACGATTCTAACTCTAGCTCATCAATTTCTGATAATGAAAATATACCTAGAGTTGGATTACAACAGGCTCCTATTACATATGGTGAATTAAAACGAGGCGTATATAATAATGGAGGTTCAGAAACTGTAATAGGTAAACTTCTTTCTGAAGAACTAGGTGGCCCAGTAGCCAACTTCTCAAATGAACAAATAAGAGATGCCATTGCTAGATATAATCAAAAACACTCAGCTCAAAATAGTGTATCTACTAATGGAGATCCTCTAGAAACTTATTATTCTCAATGGGTTGCTGCCATTAAGAGAGAACATCCAGAAGCAAGCTTTGTCAAGGATACTGATGGAAAGTATTATGTTGAGGGACTTACTAAAAATCGATTAGCTGTTATTTATGAAAATCCCCATTTAGTTCGACTAGTTAATGCTACAACTAACCTACATGTAGAGTTTTAATAAGAAAACTTCTCAATTATCAAACTTGATATTGAGAAGTTTTTTTAAGTCAAACAATTACCCTACCTCTCATTGACGTAATCATACTATTATTCTATAATTGTTTATGTAGAATAATAAAAGGAGAATTTTATGAATAAAAACAACAAAACTATAATATCAATTGTTTCGATAATCGTTGCTCTTGTTATTTGTTTTTTCGGGTATAATCTTTATCAAAAGAAACAAGCTGAAGTTGTTTCAGCAGAGAAATTAACAGCACTACATGAACTAACAAAACAATTTAATGATGAAAATGATAGAAATAATAAATTTAACCTACTAAAAGACACTCTAGATGAACAATCAAAATACAATCTAAATTCTTATAAAGACCCAAAGGTTAAAGATGAATTTAAAAATAGTATAAATATCATGAGAGATTATTTCCATAGAGATTATGACAATACTATAAAAGAAAACAATATTTCAGATCTTAATAACACTTCTGATGAAAGTAAATTTTCTGATAAGAAAGCAAAATTAGATGATTTAACAAAAGTTATAGAAAAAGAAAAAGACGTTACTTTCGAAACTGAAGAACAGGCTCAAGAAAAGAAATCTGAAGTGGAAAAACTTATAAAACAATATGAAGAACGTATAACTGTATTAGGAAAAAAAGAGAAAGAGACAAAAACAGAAGAAAAAAGAAAAGGATCATCAGATGATATTGGAGAAAAGGCTGTAACTATGACTTCTACTCATTATGAGAATGAGTACTTTATCGTCGATGTACCTGCTAAATGGTCTGGGAAATGGTCTATTAGTAAAACTATAGACACAAAAAATCTTGGATCACCTTCTCAACCAGCTATAACATATATGTTTGGTCGTTCTGGTGATAATCCTATGTTTGGTGGCGGTGGACAAACCGTACATGTTTATCCTAATGGATTACCAAGCAAGGCAAACTCAGTTAAAGAATGGACAAAATTTGGTTCTAATATCTATGTAGGAGCCGGCGCTAGTAGTGGTTTCTTTAACGAAAAAAATGAAATATACTATAGGGAAGAAATGGCTAAAATACGTGCTAAATAAGACAAAACACCTCAATCAAATCAGTGATTGAGGTGTTCTTTTATATAGTTTCCTTATTATCAATTATAATTAATCTTAAGATGGCTTTTATTAATAAGTTAACCTTGATCTACTGACTATTATTGACGTAGCCTTGCTATTATTCTATAATTATTTATGTAGAAGAATACAAGGAGAATTTTATGAACAGAAAAAATAAAACTATAATATCAATTGTTTCGGTAGTCATTGCCGTAGTTATTTGTTTCTTCGGGTATAATTTTTATCAAAAGAAACAAGCAGAAATTGTTTCAGCTGAAAAATTAACTGCTATACATGAAGTTATAAAAAAAATTCAATGACGGAAATGATAGAAACGAACGACTAAACTTATTAAAAAGACACTCTTGATGAACAATCAAATACAATCTAAATTCCTACAAAGATTCAAAAGTTCAAGATGAGTATAAAAACAGCATAACTACAATGCGTACTTACTTCCAAAATGATTATGATAACACTCTAAAAACAAACACGCTATCGGAAATCAATACTGTATCCGATGAGAAAGTAATTATAGATAACAAAACAAAATTAGATGAATTAACTAAAACAATAGATAAAGAAAAAGATATTACTTTTGAAACAGATCAAAAAGCTCAAGAGAAAAAATCTGAGATTGAAAAACTTGTAAAAGAATACGAAGAACGTATAAATGAACTAAAAACCAAATCGAAAGATAGTAAAACAAATAAAGAGAATTCAGCAAAAAATAGTGACGAAAAATCAGGAAAAGCAAATACGACTCACTATGAAAATGAATACTTTAGTGTAGATGTACCAAAAAAATGGGATAAAATATGGTCGTTATCTATGGATGTTGATTCTAGCAATTTAGGCACACCATCTCAACCTGCCATAATTTATTCATTTAAACATGATCCTGAAGGTAACGTCCCATTTGGTGGAGCTCAGACAATCTACGTTTTCCCTGATGGAGTCCCTAATAAGGCAAATTCATCACCAATACTAAAAAAACTAAATTCTAAGGTCTACTTAGGGGCTGGGGCTGCTTCTGGTTTCTTCTCAACAGATGGAAGACCTGACAGAGCAACTATTAAAGTTAAATAACATAAAAATACCTCAATCAAATTTAGATTGAGGTGTTTATTTCTATACAGTTTGAATATTAGCAACATAGTATTTAGACTTACTGTGTCCACCTGTATAATTTTTATTATTTTGTTTCAGTGTTATTGTTGAAATTTTTGTTTTTGTCATAGCATCTAGTACATCAATTTTAATGCTATCCCCTTCTGTTTTCCAGTTTTCTTTTTTATCTAATACTTGTGGATAATTATGACCTCTTTCTACAGATACGAATACAAGTGTATTGTCTTCTTTATAGTAGTGTATCTCACTATCTTTAGGGAATGTAATCGCTCCTAAAGATTTCCATCAAGCTCAATAAAAGCTGGACTTTGTAGTAATTCTAATGCTTCTTCTTTAGAATATGTTTATCAGAGAATTCATTAACTACATCTACAAAATCTTGCACTGAAACTTTCGCTAATGGTACTCCTTCTGGTGAATTGAATTTTGTAGATTTATCTTGAGTAATCCACGCTAATAAGTTTGTTTGTTCATTTAATTTTGATAAGTCATTTCCTGAAATAGCTACTAAGTGAGCTAATTTTTCCGCAGCGGCTAAATCATGTTTAACTTCTGTTTTTTCTTTTGAAGCTGTTTCTTTATTCTCTGTATTTTCTTTTTTATTTTCTTTTTGCTCTGGGCTATTTTTTTGATCTGAAGTTTTTGATACCTCTTTCCCCGCACATCCTGTTATAGCTAATGCCCCTGCCGCAAGTAACATTAATAATTTTTTATTCATATACTTATCTCCTTTTTTTATTTATCTATATTATACCATATTTTAGTGATAAAAAAAGTAGTCCTTGAAACTTATAGTTTTCAAAGACTACTATATTTATTATCTTAAACCTTTATCGTATGGAATACCAAGTGCTTCTGGAGTAGCAGTTTTCTTAGAAAATACGATAAGTGCAATGATTGTAGCTACGAATGGGAACATGTTCCAGAATGATACCGGAATTGGTAGATCTGGAGCTAAGATAGAAACTTTCTCAGCGAATACTTTAGTTCCTCCGAAGAATAACGAAGCTAATGTAATTGTAATTGGGTTATACTTACCGAAGATTAATGCTGCTAATGCTAAGTATCCGAATCCGTATACTGTGATTGCTGCGTTGAATCCTTGAGAGAATGTAGTTGCAATGATAGCTCCAGCTAATCCTGCTAGACATCCTGAAATAAATACCCCAATGTAACGATATTTAAATACATTTAATCCAAGTGAATCACTCGCCTGTGGGTTTTCCCCTACAGAACGTAAACGTAATCCGAATGGACGTTTATATATTACATAGTATGTTACAATTACTAGAATTACAGCTATAAATACTGTTGGGTAAATAGTAAATTTACCAAATACTGTGTATCTTGGGAAGCCACTTGCTAATAATAGTTCATATGTACCATTGAAGTGGTTAACTAAGAATAATGCTATAGCTGGTGTAATTAAGTTAATCGCTGTACCTGAGATAACTTGATCAGCTTTTAAGTTAATACTGATATATGCGTGGATTAATGACATTAAACCACCTGCAAGTGTGGCAACAACTAAACAAATTACTAACTGGAATAATGTTGGAGATCCATCGAATACTGATAATGCTAATAGTGATGCGACGAATGATCCAAAAATTACGAAACCGTCAAGAGCAATGTTAACAACCCCACTTTTTTCTGAATAGAAACCACCGATGGCAGCTATAAGAATAGGTGCAGTATATTGTAACATTGAGTCTAATAGTGATAATACTGTATCCATCTATTTGTCTCCTTTCTGTTTCTTACTACTAAATAATTTATCAAGCAACTTGTTATCAAAGATAGCTTTAGCTGCAACGAATAATACGATTAATCCAATTAAAATATTCGCGATATCTTTTGGAATACCGATGAATGATAATTGTGGAGTTAATACTCCTAGGAATCCGAATAATAATGCTCCTAATAAAGATCCTAAAGCAGTATTAGCTCCGATTAAAGCAACCGCGATTCCCATGTATCCAAATCCTTGGAATGTTGAACCTGCAACTACTTGTCCTACAGGTCCCATGTTGTAAAGAGCACCACCTAGACCAGCGAAAGCTCCTGAAATAGCCATTGATAATATTGTGTTTCTGTTAACTTTCATACCTACAAATTTTGATGCATTTGGGTTAAAACCTACAGAACGTAGCTCATATCCGAATACTGTTTTTTCCATAACAATATAGAAAATAATAACACTAAAGATAGCTAAGAATAAATCTGTTCCTAAACGATAGTTATTGAAAATACCTTCAACTAAACTATTTTGTAAATACCCAGTTCCATCAGCTGAAACGATTGGTTTAGAAATAATATCATTAGTTCCTTTAATATATTTAGGTACAGCAAATTGTACGAAATATAAAGCTGTGTAATTTAACATGATTGTTACAACTACTTCACTGATATTGAATCTAGCTTTTAAGTAACCTGCAATAGCTGCCCAAAGACCACCTACTACAACCCCAACTAAAATACTAGTAATTAACACTAAATAGAAGTTCATACCTTCCATTTTAATCGCAACAAGTCCAGCGAAAAGTCCTCCCATAATGAATTGACCTTCTGCACCGATGTTGAATAAACCTGTTCTAAATGCAAATGCAACAGATAATCCAGTACAAATTAATGGAATTGTTGATACAAAAATTTCAGCTATACTGTTTGAGTCTGAGAAAATATCTCCGATTACTCCAAACACATCTCCTGGTGCTGCCCCTATTGCTGAAATAAGAATTGCCCCAATAATAAATGAAGCTAAATATCGGTAGCACCGCATTAGTTAAAACTTTTTTTAACATACGTTCTCCTCTCTACTTCTTAACCCCTGCCATAAGCAGACCAAGTTGTTCTTTTGTTACATTTTCATCGTTATCCACGATATCAATGATATTACCATTGTGAATAACTGCAATTCTATCAGATAATGTCAAGATTTCATCTAAGTCAAATGAAATTAATAGAACTCCATTACCTTTATCACGGTAGTCGATTAACATTTTGTGAATACCGTTAATAGCTCCAACATCAAGCCCACGAGTTGGTTGTGTTGTTACTAATAATTTTGGATGTAATTCTAAAGCACGCCCAATAATAAGTTTTTGTTGGTTACCACCACTCATACTACGTGCAGAGATTTTCTCATCTCCAGCCTTACGAACATCATATTTTTCACAAATTTCTTTCGCAAATTTTGAGATGATATTTTTTTTCAAGAATCCTCGATTAGAGAATTTTTCTGTGTAATAATTTTCTAAAACTGAGTTTTCTTCAACACTGAAGTCTAGTACAAGACCATCTTTGTGTCTATCTTCTGCAATAATCTCAAGTCCAAGCTCTTTACGCTTTGCAGTAGATAATGAATTGATTTCTTTTCCGTCGAAAATAATTTTCCCTTTTGTTTCTTTAAGTAAAGCATTTAGTACCTCTACAAATTGTTGTTGACCATTTCCGTCAACCCCTGCGATACCTAGAATTTCACGTTCACGGACATTTAAGTTAAAATCGTGAAGGATATCTTTTTTCTCGGCAGTATCTGCATATACCCCTGAAACTTCAAGAATATTTTTCTTACCTTCTCTTGAACGCTCATATTTAATAATTTCTAGATCTTTACCGATCATAAGACTAGCTAATTGTTCTTTTGTAGTTTCTGCTATTTCAACAGTTCCAAAGTACTCACCACGACGAATAATACTACAACGATTTGCAACTGCCATGATCTCGTTAAGTTTGTGAGTAATTAATAAAATAGTTTTCCCTTCTGCTTGAAGATTTTTAAGAATAGCTAAGAATTCTTTAATTTCAGCAGGAGTTAAAACTGCAGTAGGTTCGTCAAAAATTAAGATATTTGCATCTCTATATAACATTTTAAGGATTTCTACCCTTTGTTGCATCCCTACACTAATATCTCCAACTAATGCTCTAGGATCAACTTCTAAACCATATTTTCTTGATAGTTCTGTAATCTTTTCAGCTGCGCTATCTAAATCAATTTTTCCACCTTTACTTCTTCCATTCCTAAAATAATATTTTCAGCAACTGTGAAGTTTTTAATAAGTTTAAAGTGTTGGTGTACCATACCTATCCCTAGTTTATTGGCATGCTTAGGATCTTTAATATCAACTTCTTTACCATTCAACTTAATAACACCGGCTTCTTGATGGTACATACCAAAAAGAACCGACATCAACGTAGATTTTCCAGCACCATTTTCACCAAGTAAGGCATGAATTTCATTGTTCTTTACTTGAATAGTGATATCTTTATTTGCGTAGAAGTCGCCAAACTTTTTAGTTATGTTTAGCATTTCTATAGCGTACATATCTTTACCTCTCTTTTATATATTCTTACATACTATATATTATAATATATTTTGACAAACTAGTATAGCTTTTTAAGGTATTTTTTTATTTATATTAAATATTAATTTACTACATAGTAAATTATTAAAATCTATACTGTATTCGTTTTAACATTTTATAATATAATACGATTTTTATAACTTAAATAATCATCAATACAATATAAATTTTTTAATACAATTTAAGGAATATAATAATAATTATCACAAAAAAAAGACCTAGCATTTGCTAGGCCTTTTTATTATAAACTTTTTAAAATTAAAGTTCTCCGTCGATATTAGCTTTATCAGCTACACCAGCTGCGTCTGCTGCAACTGTTGCTTTTCCAGCTTTAAGATCTTCAACAACTGTTTTAATTTTAGCTTTGATATCATCGCTTAAGTTAGGGTTTTCTGCTGGAAGTCCAACACCATCTTCTTTAATAGTGAAGACTTTAGCTGTTCCACCTTCAAATTTGTTAGCTTTGATAGCATCTAAGATGTTAGCAACTGCTACATCGATACGTTTAACAGCTGAAGTTAAGATAACTGATTTTTCAACATCTTTTCCGTCTTTATCTTTAGCTTTGAATACACCTTCAGAATATTGATCTTTATCTACACCAACGATCCAGTGTTTAACTTCTCCACTTTCTTTAAGATCTTTAGTAGCTCTTTCTTGAGCTTCTTTAATAGATCCGCTACCAGTACCACCAGCTGCTACGAAGATTACGTCAGCACCAGCATCATACATAGTTGCTGCTAAAGTTTTACCTTTGTTAGTGTCGTTGAATGAACCACTGTAGTTGTAAACAACTTTGATGTCTTTTTTAGCTGCTTTAGCACCTTGAACGAATCCAACACCAAATTTAACTACTGCAGGAATTTTAGCTCCACCAATGTATCCAACTTTACCAGTTTTTGATTGTAAAGCTGCTGCATATCCAGCTAAGTATCCAGCTTCGTGTTCTGAGAATGTTACAGAAGCAACATTTTTGTTTTGAACTACACCATCGATGAAAATGAATTTTTTATCTGCAAATGAATCTGCAACTTTTGGTAATTCTTTTTCAAAGTAGAAACCAGCTAATGAAATTACGTCAGAAGCTTTTGCTGCGTTTTGTAAGTTAGCTGCAATATCACTTTGGTTTTTAGTTTCGATTGGGTTAAGTGCTTTTCCACCATTTTTTTCTGCCCAAGCTTTTACTGTTTCAACGTTACTTTGGTTAAAACTTTTATCTTTTGCTCCACCTTCGTCAGTTACAACACCGATTTTTAATCCAGAGTTGTTAGAAGATGAATTTCCGTTAGATGATTTAGAAGAACATCCAACAATAATTAATGCTGCTGATAAAACAACTGCTATTAACGAAAATACCTTTTTCATAAATAAAAAGTCTCCTTTATTTGTATATTGTTTATATCTAAATAATACCACATTATTTTTGAAACTTCAATGATTTATTTTTGAAATGTTAACATTTTTTTATAACGTTCGTTTTATAATTATAAAAAGCTATAAAAACAACATTCGTAGCTTATATCATATCTATTCTCCTTTGTTTTCATAGAATTATTTTAAAATTATAAAGCATTTTCAAAACATTAATAACGTTTACAATTTAACACGAATTTTTACATATTATGTATTATTACACATTAATTAAATAAATTAAAATAAAACTATAAATAAGGACTTATTAAAGAGTTAGAACTTTACGAACATTAAAATAAAGTACTCTTATTATAAATAATTAACACACACTAATGGTCATAGATAAATAAAAAAATCTCTATGGAACTAGAAGTTCTATAGAGATTCCAACATTAAACTTTTTTTATAATTCTCCGTCAATATTATTTTTATCTGTTAATTTATCAGCTTCAGCTACAACTGACTCTTTCCCAGTTTTTAGCTCTGCCATTTTATTTTTGATTTTTAATTTAGTTTCATCATTTAAGTTAGGATTTTCTAAAGTTAATTCAATTCCATCCTCTTTAATAGTAAAGATATGTTCTTTCCCACCTTCGAATTTACCTTCTTTAATGCTATCCAACACATTTTTAACCGCAACATCTACACGTTTAATAACTGATGCTACAACAACTGACTTTTCAACATCTTTTCCATCTTTGTCCTTAGTTTTAAAGATTCCATCATTATATTGGTCTTTATCAACACCTACGATCCAGTGTTTGATTTCTCCACTTTCTTTTAAGTCTTGCGTAGCTCTTTCTTGAGCTTCTTTGATAGCTCCATTTCCTGTTCCACCAGCTGCTACAAAGATTACATCAGCTCCTGTATCGTACATAGTTGCCGCTATAGTTTTACCTTTATTTGTATCACTAAATGATCCACTATAGTTATACACTACTTTAATATCTTTATTTGCCGCTTTTGCACCTTGTACAAATCCAATTCCAAATCTTGCTACTGTAGGAATTTTAGCTCCACCGATAAATCCAACTTTACCAGTTTTAGATTGTAATGCTGCTGCATACCCTGCTAAATATCCTGCTTCTTGTTCTGCAAAAGTAACAGACGCTACGTTTGCTTTTTCTACTACACCATCTATAAAAATATACTTTTTATCTGGGAAGGTATCTGCCATTTTTGGTAGTTCTTTTTCAAAATAAAAACCTGCCAATGAGATTACATCAGCTGCTTTTGATGCACTTTGCATATTAGCTGCCAGGTCTGAATGGTTTTTTGTTTCAACCGGAGTTAATGCTTTACCACCATTTTTTTCTACCCATGAAGTTAATGCTTCTGCATTACTTTGGTTAAAACTCTTATCTTTTGCTCCACCTTCATCAGTTACGACTACAACTTTTAAATTAGACTTATTAGTTGAATTGTCTTTTGACGATTTAGACGAACATCCTGTAATAACCAAAATAGCAGATAATACTACCACTACAAATAAAAAATAATTTTCTCATATTAAATATTAATCTCCTTACGATTAGAAATTGTTTTAAAAAAAGATAATACCATATATTTAAAGGGAAAGTCAACTCAGTATACAGCCCTGAATTCCCTATTCAGATAACGTTCGTATTTTTTTAAAAACGTTATCTTCCTTATATTTTAAGGTTTAAAAAGTTACACTGTTTCTGTCTATATTTGTACACAGTTTATTATTCTACATAAAAATATTATCGCTTTTTTAAAAATATAGTAACGTTCCCATCCATTATACTTTAGTACTAAACAATCATTTAAAGCCTAAAAATTTTACAACTACACATTATATAATAAAATTTTTAAAGTTTTTTTGTATTTTAAAAGTTCGTTTTAATGTCACTAAAAAGGAACCACCAATAATGATGATTCCTACTAATTAATATTTATGAATAGTCACTATAATAAATATATACTATAATTCCCCTTCGATATTCGTAGCTGCTCCTTTAGCTTTAAGTTCATCTCCAGTAGCTACTACTTCAGCTTTTCCTGATTTTAATTCTTCTACAGCTTTAGAAATTTCTGTTTTTGCTTCTTCGCTTAGGTTAGGATTTTCTTTTGGAATACCTACACCATTTTCTTTAATACCAAAGATATGCTCACCTTTAGTAAACTTACCTTCTTTGATTTCATTTAAGATTTTTGTTACAGCTACTTCGATATTTTTAACAGCAGAAGTTAAAATAGCAGATTTTTGATATTCTTTTCCGTCTTTATCTTTCCCTTTAAAGATACCTTCTTCATATTGGTCTTTATCAACACCAACAACCCAGTGTTTAATCTCTCCACTCTTAGACATGTCGATTATTCCACGTTCTTTAGCTTCCGAGATTACACCATTACCAGTATTACCTGCAGCAACGAAAATTACATCCGCACCTGAGTCATACATAGTAGCTGCTAAAGTTTTCCCTTTATTTGTATCTGAAAATGTTCCGCTATAATTGTACATTACTTTAATATCACTTTTAGCTGCTTTGGCACCTTGTACAAATCCAATTCCAAATCTTTCTACCGGTGGAATTTTAGTTCCCCCGATAAATCCAACTTTCCCAGTTTTAGATTGTAAAGCTGCTGCATATCCCGCTAAATAACCTGCTTCTTGTTCTTTAAAGATTAATGAAGCAATATTTGGTGCATCTACAAAACTATCTACATACATGAATTTTTTGTCTTTATATTGTTCTGCAGTTTTTGTAATTTCTTTTTCAAATTCAAATCCAGCTAAAGATACAATATCAGATACCTTTGCAGCATTTTGCAAGTTCGCAGCTAAGTCAGCTTGATTCTTCGTTTCAATAACAACTGGATCTTTTGCTCCATTTGCTTTTGCCCATGCTTGAATCGCCTCTACGTTAGCTTGGTTAAAACTTTTATCTTTTGCTCCACCTTCACCAGTTACAACACCAATCTTATAGGCATTCTTGCCATCAGATTTCGTATCGTTCTTAGCACTCTTTGAAGAACAACCAACAACAATTAATGATAATGCAACTAAAATTGCAAATATAGTACGTAATTTTTTCATAATGTCCTCCTAAAATCTTTATGTACTAAGTTCATAATACAATATTTTTTAAAAACGCTTGCAAAATATTTTTTCAACTTTTTTTAAAAATTTTTTAAAACACCACTAAAAAATTAGATTACATAAATCATAGTATTATAGTACTTATTACTACATCTTTTTCTTCTTCAATAACATCGTTTAAAATAACATAAACCCATTTATATTAATAATACAAACGTTGATAATAATTAATATAAAATTATATATTTTCTGAATTTTTTATGCTATAATAACTTTGATAAAGCATTTTCAGGAGGAATTTATATTATGACATATTATCAAAATATTATTGAAACGGCAAATTACATAATAAAATATTTTGGCGAGCAAATTGATTACGCAGTAGTTTTAGGAAGTGGAATTACTTTAGAATTAGAGGATCAACAAGAACTTGGCTACGAAGCTATTCCACTTTTCCCAGGAAATAAACATGCCAATCGTGTAAAAGGCCACGCTAATAAACTAACTTTCGGAAAAATTTCTGGAAAAAATGTATTAGTATTAAATGGACGCCTTCACTATTACGAAGGATACAGCATGAAAGATGTTGCCTTTATGACATACGTTGTTAAACATCTTGGAGTAAAAGGATTATTTATCACAAATGCTTGTGGTGCTATTAATACTAACTTTAGCGAAGGAGATATCGTTTGTCTTGATGACTTCATCTCACTTGTTAGCAATAATCCATTAATGGGAGAAAACGAACCACGTCTTGGAGAAAGATTTGTTGATATGACTACGCCATTCGATCCATACTTAGTAGAAAACTTACATAAATCGGCTAAAAAATTAGATATTACATTACATACTGGTGTTTATGGATTCTTCCAAGGACCTTACTTCGAAACACGCGCAGAGATTCGTGCATTCAAAACAATGGGATGTGACCTTGTAGGTATGTCTACAGTCCCGGAAGTAATCGCTGCAAATCACGCATCACTGCCAGTTGCAGTATTAGCATGTGCTACTAATATGGCTACAGGTGTTCAAGAGAGAAAACACGATCACGAACACGTTCTACAAACCGCACAAAAAATTAGTGTAAACCTGAAAAAACTTTTAATCGAAACATTACAAAATTTAAAATAATAAGGAGTTAAATTATGGAAAAAACTATTTTCGAAAAAATTATTGATGGAGAAATCCCAAGTTATAAAGTATATGAAGATGAACATGTATACAGCTTTCTAGATGTGTTCCCTATTACAAAAGGACATACGCTAGTAATTCCTAAAAAACACAGCAGAAATATTTTTGACTGTGATCCTGAAACAGCGGCTAACATCGGACGTGTTCTTCCAAAAATTGCTAATGCTGTAAAAGAAGCATATGGTTGTGACGGAGTAAATATCTTCCAAAATAACGAAGAATATGCCGGACAAAGTGTCTTCCACCTTCACTTCCACATTGTACCAAGATATAAAGATAAAGATTTACACTTCGACAATTTGGAAGTTAAATGGCCACCTCAAAAAGTTGAGCCTGCTGAATTCGAAGAAATCAGAAAAGCAATTGCTGATAGACTATAAAAATAAGAAACTAGGTAATTTATTGAAAATTGCCTAGTTTTTATGTTATATATTGTTTTATATGGATAGATCTCTGATTTACATTATAAAAAAACGAGGATGAGAACTTTCTCTCATACCTCGTATTCAATATTTACAATATTATTTTTTCCTTCTTTTGAAGCGAATAGAGATACGATAGAATCTAAAGTTGTTTTTGGTTTTTCTTCTACAACTTCTTCTACCTCTTCTTTAGCTTCTTCTGCTTTTTCAATTACTGGGGCTACCGCTTCATGAATTTCTTCAAATGTAGGTTCTACTTTTTCTTCATAGTGATCTGCAACTGTTTCTTTTGCACTTTCTACAACTTCTTCTACTTTTGTAAACGTAGGTTCTGCAGCAGGTACTACTGTTTCTTTTACCTCTTCAACTACTGGCGCAGTTACTTCTTCAGCTTTCTCTACAACCGGAGCTGCCACTTCTTCTACTTTTTCTACTACAGGTTCTGCAGCTTCTTTCACATCTTCTACTTTTTCAGTTACTTCAGCAACAACTTCTTCCTTAACTTCTTCAGCTTTTGCTCCTAATTTTACAAAGTTATCTTCTACTTTTTCAGACTCTTCAGCAGATGTTAATTCTTCTAGTTTTTCTTTAGCAATATCTTGCTCTTCTTGTGTTCTAGCTTCTAATTCTTGAGTTTTTTCATTAATAATTGCTGTTAGTTTTTCAATACCATTTTTAGTATTTTCTTTCAGTAATTCTTTATGTTTTTCTAACTCCTTAGGATTTTTATAATAATAAGCTCCTAACGCACTCACTGCTCCTAATAAAGCACCTTTAAAAATTTTACCCATGTTTAATTTCCTCCTAAATTCTTATCAGTATTGATTTTATCAAAAAAATCAGATAATGTAAAGGATTTAAAGGATTTTATTTTTATAGATTAAGTTTTTATGCTAATCATATTAAAAGAGTATAGAAGCAACATTCAAAAATATACCATTGAATGTCACTTCTATTAGAAATTATTTTTATTTTAAATGTTTAACCCTTGCTACAATTTCTTTGTGTCGTCCTTTAATCATAGGTCGTGCTTGAGGATTTCCTAAATAGCCACATGTTCTCTTCACAACATCACAGCTTTTCGGATCTCTATTTCCACATTCTGGGCATTTAAATCCTTTTTTAGTAGGTTCAAATTCACCCTCATATCCACATTTATAACAACGATCAATCGGTGTATTTGTTCCTAAGTATCCTACCTTGTCATAAGCAAAATCCCATACTGCTTCTAATGCTTTTGGATTTTGTTTCAACACTGGATACTCACAATAATGAATGAATCCACCACTAGCATAATATGGATAATCCTTTTCAAACTCTAACTTCTCAAAAGGCGTTGGATTTTTCCTTACATCATAATGATATGAGTTTGTATAGTATTCTTTGTCCGTTATATTTTCTACAATACCGAACTTCTCAGTATCCATACGACAGAATCTATCAGTTAATGATTCACTAGGAGTTGAGTAAATACTATACCAGTAATCACCTTCTTCAGTCCATTTATCCACACATTCCTTCATATAACGCATAATATCTAAAGTGAACTCTTTCGCCTCAGGATTTTTCTCCCATTCTCCCCCATAAAAGACACTTGCCACTTCATATAAACCTATATATCCTAACGATAATGTAGAACGTTTATTGTCAAATAATTGTTTTACCCTATCTTCAGGTTTAAGTCGTTTACCAAAAGCTCCATGCATATAAAGAATCGGTGCATTTTGAGGTTTAGCCTCTCCACAGCGTTTCGCTCTGTAATCTAGCGCATCTTTACAAATTTCTAATCTCTCTTTAAAGATGTTCCAAAACTCTTCTTTATCTCCTTTTGATTCAAGTGCTATCCTTGGAAGATTCAATGTTACTACTCCAAGGTTCATACGTCCACTCTCAACTAACTCACCTTGTTCGTTTCTCCATGCAGGTAAAAATGATCTACATCCCATTGGAGTCTTACAACTACCAGTAATCTTCGTAATCGTATCATACATAAGTACATCTGGGTACATTCTTTGAGTCGCACATGATAATGCAAGTTGTTTAACATCATAGTTAGGATCTGTTGGTTTTAAATTCAGACCATCTTTAATTACAAAAATTAATTTAGGAAAAATAGCAGTTCTTTTCTCTTTACCTAATCCGTCAATTCTCACCTTAAGAATCGCTTTTTGTATTTCTCGTTCAAAGTAACCTTCACCAAGCCCAAAACCTAAAGATGTAAATGGTGTTTGTCCTTGAGATGAATATAAAGTATTAATTTCATACTCTAGAGATTGCATTGCATCAAAAATATCTTTTTTAGTTTTCTTATCAGCAAATTCCTTTTGTTTTTCCTCATCATCAATCCACTCTTTAGCCATTTTTAAGTTTTTCTCATAGTTTAGCTGAGCGAACGGTGCAAGTACCTCATCTATTCTATCTGCACTACACCCTCCGTATTGACTTGAAGCAACGTTAGCAATAATTTGGGCCATTTGAGCAGTAGCAGTTTGAATACTCTTAGGACTATCTACATCTGCATTCCCAATTTTAAAACCTTTTGTTAACATCTCTTTAAAGTCAATTAAACAACAGTTTGTTAAAGGTTGATAAGGTGAGTAATCTAAGTCATGATAGTGAATATCTCCCTTTTGGTGCGCATTAGCCACATGTTTTGGTAACATTTTAAGTCCGATTGCTTTAGCTACAATACCACTAGTTAAATCACGATGCGTATTAAATACTAAACTATCTTTATTAGCATTTTCGTTTACCACATTCTCGTCACGATTAACCAATTTTTCTATTGCTACATTTATGTCAAGACTACGTTCACGCTCAATATCACGCATACTTCTATAGCCTACATACTCCTCATAAATCGCCTCTTCTCCTAAAGTAAGAAGAGTATGCTCCACGATATTTTGAAGTTCATAGATCTTGATATCCCCTTTAAATCTATTAGCAATCTCCAAAATAACATTATCCACAATACCATTAATATTAACACTATGGTTTTTTCCAAAGACAGAATGTACAGCTTTTTCTATCGCATTATAGATTTTCTCGGCATCAAACTTTACTACACGTCCATCCCTTTTTATAACTAGTAAATTTTTTGTTAAACTTTCTACTTTCGCTTTTGTATATGAATATAAATTATTATTTTGCATGTTATCCCTCATTTCGATATAATTTTAGATTCATAGAAACATCATAATACTATCTTATCTCAAAAAAAAATTCCCTGTCTATAGTTGATATTTCCCGGAAATTTAGAATCCTTATAAGATAGCCTCTCGTGTTAATTGTGAATTTTTTTAGATAATCTGTTTTTTACAAAATATTTTAAAAACACTATTATATTAGCTTTTGTCGAGGTTAACATACATCACTGTATTAGTTTCTTACTATTTATTTGCATGATACAGTTTTCCAATTTCCTTATACTATACCGATTAAAAATGATGTTCAAAAAGTTCACTTATACCTAAAAAAATTATTTATTTATCACTTAAACTATATTTTAATAAAGAGATTTATGATAAAATTATAGTAAATAATAAAGTGAGAAATTTATATGAAAAAAACACAAATCGAAAAACTAACCGATCAATTATTTCTATGGAAATGATAGTTCGTTATTAATAAACGAATTAGAACCCTATGTAGAATTATTTATGCATTATGAATGTGCTATGCTTGAGATTGAAACAAAACTAAATGTATTTGACAAAGAATTTTCTCTTCATGGTGAGAGTAATCCTATCGAATCTGTCAATACTAGGCTGAAGACACCTATTAGTCTAATGAACAAACTTAAACGTTTGGGCTTACCTTTTGACATAAATACAATAAAAGAGAACATCTATGATGTTGCGGGTGTTCGTGTTATATGCTCATTTAAAAACGATGTTTATAAACTTGTCGACGCACTAAAGCAACAAGATGATCTTACGGTTATAGCTGAGAAAGACTATATTACAAACCACAAAGAAAATGGCTATAGAAGTTATCACCTTATCGTTAAGGTACCAATCTTCTTATCAGATAAAGTAGAACATGTGGCTGTTGAAGTTCAATTTAGAACAATAGCTATGGATTTCTGGGCAAGCTTAGAACATAAGCTTAGATACAAAAAAAATTTAAGTGAAGAGAAAGAAAAAGAAATAGCGCGCCGTCTTCAACTCTGTGCGGAGATAAGTGCTAAACTAGATAACCAAATGCAAAAGGTTAAAGAAATAATAGAAGATGATTCACAATTCTTATAAAAAAGCTTGGATATTAGATAAAGTCTAATATCCAAGCTTTTAACTACTATACTCTTATTTTTCTTTACTATGATTTTTGGAATAAATAAAGTAAATTGCTAAACCTACTAAAATCCAGCATCCAAAAATTTTCCAAGTTGATAATTGAATACCATACAATAACACTATAAACAATAATATTGATATTATTGGTAAATATGGCATTCCTGGCATAGTAAATCCTCGTTTTGCGTTAGGATAATCCCTTCTAATAATAAATGTTGCATAGCTAACCAACGCAAATGCTATTATGTATGAAACATTAGCCAAATCAGCTAATTGTCCTAGTGGTAAAAATCCGGTTAATATAGTCATTAATAAACCAACACCAATTGTTGTTGATCCTGGTATACCGCTTCTATTTAATATTGATAATTGTCTTGGTAATAGTCCATCTCTACTCATTGTATATAGAACTCTAACCGCAGCAAACATCGTCCCTAATGGTCCAGATAGAAGGCCGATTACTGCCCCTAAGGAAACTACTCCTGCTAATTTCCCTTGACCTACTTCACCTAGTACATACGCTAAGGCATCTCCTTTCCCTAACTGAGTAAATGGAACCATTCCAGTAATAACTAAACAAACAACTATATAAAATACAGTACATAAAAACAGTGTAATAATAATTGCTCGAGGTAATGCTTTTTGTGGATTTATCGTTTCTTCTGCTGATGTTGAAATTGTATCATAACCTAAATACGCAAAGAACACCGTTGTCGCACCTATCATTACTCCAGAAATCCCTTGTGGTGCAAAATTATCCGTCCAGTTTGTAGGAGCTATATAAAACATACCAACAAGAACAAATAGTAATATTACTAATATTTTAATAGCAACCATAAAATTATTAACAAACTTACTACTCTTCGTCCCTTTAAACAAGACTATCGTTATTAATAAAACAACAGTCATCGCTAAAATATTCCCATATCCACCCTCGCTAGGTAATGTTGTAAACTCCTTAGGGATTATTATTCCAAAACCTGCTAATAAAGATTTAAAATAACTTGACCATCCATTAGCTATTGCAGCTCCTGCAATTATATAACTTCCAGCTAAAAGCCAACCCATACAATGAGCAACGACCTCACCCAATGTAATATAACTATACGTATAAACACTTCCACTTGATGGTATTGTAGAAGACAATTCTGCATAACATAAAGCAGTAAGTCCACAAGCTAATCCAGCAATTAAAAATGAGAAAATTACCGATGGACCTGACTTAGATGCAGCTTCTCCCGTTAATACCAATATACCCGAACCAATAACAGAACCTATTCCTAAGAGTATTAAGTCCAAAGTTTTAAGTGTTGGTCTTAAAGTCTTTTTTCCACTTTCTCCAAGTACTTTCTCTAGTGTTTTCTTTCTGAAAATTTGCATTAATAAAAAATTTCTCCTTTCATTAGAATCACCAATACATTCTAACAATCCTTCTCTATTTAATGACTTCCAACTTTAATATTATAACGTGATAATCTATTTTGTTCAAATTTCTCTTATTTTCTTAATTCTATCAAATACACAGTAACGTACATTATTTTCCTACAAATACTAAAAAATTCAATCGAATTTGACAAAGAAACACAAAAATCTCCAAAAATACCCTCTTACTGGAAATATTATCCAATAAGAGGGTATATAATAATTTTTTAAACCATAATGTGGCTTTTCCTTCTCATAGAAACCATTATCTATTGTTCAGATTATGAAATAAGCCCTTCATTTTTAAGAATTTCTTCTGCTGATTCTTTCTTATCAGGATTTACTAAAACGATCGGTCCAGTACATCCCATTCCGCTCTCAGCATATATTCCATTTTTCCAAAGTAGTCTAGTTGCATCTTCAAGGTCTAGAATATCAATTCCAGAGATTTGTGCAGTAACTACTTCTTTTTCTGGCATTTTAACTTCTTCAGTTGTCGCTGAGCCTTCTTTTTTAACTTTCAATTTAGAAATGAATTCATCTAATTTAGCTTTATTAGCTTTTTCAAATTCTTGTCTTGCTATTTCATTTACTTTACCTTTTGCTACTTCATAGGCATATTTTAATGCATTAGCTACAACAGGTGAACCAGATGCTCTTGATAAAATTAATATTCTTCTATCGTAGTCTTCCCCTACACCAGGTCCATATCCAAATCCACTAGCTTCATAATCTCCACCAGTAGTAAATGCTGAAAATACCTTCATGAATAAGTTACCAGTTAATGAATCAACTACCATAACATCAGGAGTTCCCATAAGTAAGTCATTACCTCTCATTACTGAACCACCATCTGCTCTTTGAGATGTTGCAAATTCAAATGCATAACCATTTTCTTTAAGATCTAATAATATTTTTTCAACTTGTCTAGCACCTTCAACATTAGCGATACCAACTGTTGGATTAGATTTTCCAAGAGACTTGGCAGTAGCAATACCGTATAGTGTATTTCTTACCATCGCTTCTACCCTATTAGTTGCCGAAGTACCTGTTGTTGTAGCAAGAAGCATTTCATTACCTCTTCCAGGTGTAACAACTCTACCAACTGTTGATACGCCGATAGGGAAATTGTAATGCATAGTTACACAAGAAGCTATTTCACCTTTATCTAATAGGTCTTCCATAATTTTGTGAGCTTCATCTTCATCTTTAGCTTCATAAGATTCGAAGTCCTCATGTCCCTTACCTATTAAAACTATGTCGAATACAGGATTTTTAGCTAATATTGCACCGTTAAGTAAGTTCTCAAAGCCATGTTCACTTCCTAAAGTTGTTAAACCAACTTTTAATTTTTTACCAAAGTTACCAGTTTCAATGGCATTAGCTACTTCTAGCAATACTTCTGATATAACTTGTTTACTCATAGTATCACCCCTATTCTTCTAACATTTCTTGGGAAATTTTTCTCATTGATTCTGCAATAATTTTTCTTATTTCATCTTTAGAAATTCCTGCAGATTCTCCTTCTACATTACCGCTGTTTCTTTCAACTACAATAGATACTCCATCAAATAAGTTTGTCATTCTTCCTAAGAACAGACTTCCTTTACCTACGATCATAGCACGGTTTTTATCACCTTTAGTTAAGTCATCGATTAAGAATCCTACATAAGGTACTCCTGAAGGAATGTGTCCTTGTGTTGGAGCCCAACCAGGTAAACCTTTAGCTTCGATAAATGTTTTAAGTTCTTTTTTCTCAATATCTCCACGCATTGCTGCTAATGCCGCAATCATTTTATAGTTAGCTTCTGGAACGTTACCTGCTCCAGCTGCTTTAGTGATGTCTGGGTTTTGCATTTCTACAGAGAACACATCAACATCTGTAATTTTCAATTTAGCTTTTTCTAACGGATCTGCTACAAGAGCTCCCATAACAGCTTGTGGTGAAGAACCAGTTCCTACATTGTGTTTCCCGACCATATCTGTTCTAATAACTGGATTTACTCCATCATTTTCACTAATTAATACAGCAAATCCACCTAGTACGTCTTCTAGTACTGGAAGACCTTTTTTAACGTGGTCTTTACCATTCATACCTAATTTAGCACTTGCTCCACCAGCAACTACTAATACATTTTTGTATACTCCAGCTTTTACTAAAGATGAAGCACTAATTAATGCGTGAGTTGGTGCAGCACAGAAACCTCTTAAGTCAGATCCAGTAGCATTTACTAGACCTACAACTTCTGCAATTGCTTTAGCAAAGTTACCACCACCACGTTGGTTGATATCTCCACAAGCTTCTTCAGAACATTCTACAACATAGTCAATATCAGCTGGATTAACGCCAGAATTACGAAGTAATTCTAATGCTGCAATAACTCCAGATGCTTTTACAACAAGGTTTTCGAAGATAACGTGAGCATTCAAGTTCACATCAACATCGTGAGCTTTTTTAACGAAACCAACTACTTTACCTTCGTGAACTAAGTCTTCGAATCCTTCTTCATTATCACTTAAGTCAGATCCTTCTAATTTTTCGAATAAAGGAGCTAGCTCTTTGAAGTTTTCCTCTATTTTAGGACGAACGTCGGCTACAAATTCTTCTGATAGTTTAACTAAGTCAAAAGCATCACAAAGTTTCATCAATGCTATAAACTCATCTTGTGGGACAATTTGTCCAAATTTCCCATGTCGTTGACCTTGTTCATCTTTAATATCATACCAAGGCATTGGATAAGCCTTCAATTCTTCAGGAGTTTTATTTCCGATGTATACTTGGTTAGGTAAATAGTTAACCACTTCTTCATATGTACGAATATGATTATTTACTTCTTTTAAAAACTCTGAATCTGGATTTGTTACTCTTTCTACAGAAGCAGTTGATCCATTTCTTACTATCATATCTGGTGTGTGAACAAGAATGTATCCTGCTCCCTTAAATACTGGATAATTCATAGCTATATTGTGCTGAGGGTATACTATATACCCTCAGCTCCCCTTTCTTTTTTTATTCGAATACTGTTTGACCGTCAACTTCTACAGTTAAAGCATTTAATGCTTTTTCCACAAGTCCACGTCTTAATTTTTTCTCTTCATCCGCATCTAGTTTTGGATTTCCTAGTGGGTGAGGGATTGCGATAGTTGGAACAATTCTATTTGCCCCTACTGTTAGAGAAATCGGTACTACTGTACACATGTGAACCACAGGTATACCCGCTCTCTCAATTTCTTTTACCATCGTTGCACCGCAACGAGTACAAGTTCCTCAAGTAGAAGTTAAGATTACAGCATCTACTCCGTCAGCTACTAATTTTTGTGCATATTCTTTAGCGAATCCTACAGCACTAGCTACCGCAGTACCATTACCTACTGTAGTATAGAATTTTTCATGTAAGCTTCCTACTTTACCTTCTTTAACGAATTCTCTCATTACGTCTACAGGTAATACACGGTCAGCATCTTCATTAGCGTATACTGGGTCGTATCCACCGTGAGCTGTTTCGTGAGTTTCAGCTGTTAAATCTGTGAATCCTTCTAATGAGTATTCACCATATTTAGATGCTGAAGAAGATTCGATGTGATCTGGGTTTCCTTTTGGAACGATACCACCAGAAGTAACTAAAGCAATTTTAGCTTTGCTTAAATCTTTAACAGCTGGGTTTGGCTCAACTCTGTCAAAGTTAGGCATTGGATATTCTGTTTCGAATTCTTCACCTTTAATTTTCTTAACAAGCATTTCAACAGCACGTTCTGATCCACGTTTGTCGCTGAAGAAGTTTACACGGATTCCTCTTTCGTGGTATCCTTCTTCTTTTGGAGAAAGAATTTCTTCACCTTTAGCTAATTTTGCAGCAAATTTAGCTAATTTTGGTAAAGCTTTTCTCATACCAGCTGCACTATCAGCTGTTTCAAGAATATAAACTTCTTTTCTGAACATGTCTGTTCCTGGGTTTTCTACATACATTGCTGTTACAGCTGGAATTTGTAATTCATCTTGAACAGCTTTAGTAATTGTACCAGCTGCTACCCCGTAACGCCCTGCATTGAATGCTGGACCAGCGATGAATAATTGTGGTTCGCATCCTTTTAATCATTTCTAAAAAGTTCTTTTTGAAACTTTTTTCTAAGTTTTTCGTTGAAGTAGCTATCACCACATACTACAGTTGCTACTACTTCAAAATCTTCTCCCAATTGCCCTTGTAACTGAACACTAATTGGTGGTAATTCAGTTCTTAATTCTGGTGCAATGTGGGCTTGCTCTTCTCCACCTACTCCAGCGAAGAATTGGTTTATATAATGTACTACTCTTATTTTAGACATTTTTTATTTCCCCCTATAACTATTATTTAGATCCTTAATTACTCACCACGAACATCTTTCATTTCGCTTACGATTTCATCAATATCTAATACCATTTCCATCATTCCAACTTGGTCTTCATAGATTGCTTCATCTATTTGAGATTTAATTTCTTCTTCTACAATGTGATAAACAGCAAGATTTAGTGCTACACCTGCAAGTGGCCCTGCGAATGTTGGGTCCCCTGCTGTTACTGTTTCAGCTGCTAGACCAGCAGCTTCGGCTTCAGATGCACCTAGTAAAACTACAACGTTGTCGTTACCGTATTTTTCGGCAGCTTCTTTAACACGTTTTTGGTTTTCTAAGTCCATAGCCCCTGCGGCTGTTCAGACAAAACATTCAGTAGATGAGAATACTACTTCTACCCCTTCAATTGGTTTTACACACTCTTCAATAGCTAATCCTGGGATACCATCACGGTCACCAATGATAACTACTTTTTTATTAATAAGATTTACCATTATCTTATTCCTCCTTGTTCAAATCTATAACATTTTTCAATTTTGCTTACTAGAAAGTTTTTGTACTTAAGTAACCAAAACCTGTTTCGTTAGTAGCACCTGTAATAGCTTGGATTTCTACTTCGATAGTTCCATCTTCTCTTAATGAGTCTTGGTTACCACCAGCGATTACATTTACTACATCAATGTGTCCGATAACTTTATCTAATTTTGGTAATACAACCACTTGGTTAGCATTTCCTCCAGTAACTACAGCATTAGCAGCTACGTCAGCATCAGCTAAACTTTGGCTGGCTCCGTCACGACCTGCATATTCATCAGTTACGATTACTGTTTTAACTTTTTCAGCTTCAATTTTTTTACAGTTCATGATTAAGTCAGTATCTGGGTTACCAAATCCTTCTTGAGATACGATTACAGCATCTAAGTTTAAGTAACGGCAAAGTTTTGCAGTCCAGTTAGATGAACGTTCTTTATCCATTAAGTAAACATTTTCGTTAGTAATAATTACACCTAAGAAGTTAATTTCTTTACCATGTTTTTTGTATAAATCTTCAATTACACCGTTGTTTAAGTGTACATATGTTGGGTTTTTATCACATGCTGATACACAGTTACCACTTACGATAGCACCATCCATAATTTCTGTTGGATATAGAATAGTTGGTACTATTTGTTTAGCATCAACACCATATACATAAGTATCGTGTAATAAACCTTGAGTTTGAAGCATGTATACATAACCTACTTTTGGTAGATCTGGATATTCAGCAATTTGTTCTAATAAAGGTTTAGTTTCAAATACTTCTACTTCTTCTGGTTCTAATGAACGAGCTAATTCTGCAATGTAACGAGCAGCTTTGAATCCGATATAGCGTACTGCTTTTTCGTGTTCGTGTTGTTTAACTCCTTCTTTAGGTTCAGCAATAACGATTAAGTTATTTGTTTTAGAGAATGGAGTATAGTCAGCTCCAACTCCAGTCATGTCGATAATACCTTCTTGGAATCCTACGATTTTACCAGTAGTTACAACAGCCATACCTTTAAGAGCAATTGTACGACCTTCACCAACAGTATCTACTTTTGAAAGGATACCTGGGAAAATTCCTCCACGACCTTCAACTTTTACACGAGGTTCAATTACATCCTTAACTGGTGTAATACGAACACTCTCACCTGGACGAGCAATATCTAAATCAACAGATTTAATAGCATCATCCTCGAAAACAGCTTTTACAAGCTCTTCTTTATTTACATATAATACATTTGCCTCAATTTTTGATTCTGCAGCAAATTGTATATCTTTAATATGGATCTTTCCTAATTCAAGACGCATACCTAAAACCTCCCTATTGAGTTTATTTTTTTTTATAAATATTTGTTAATCATAGCTTCTATATTCGGAACAGTTGCATCGTCTTTAGTTACTTCTTCGACTTTGTTTCCGTCTTTATATATGGCTATTGTTGGTAACCCTAAAACTTTTTGTTTGATTGCAAGTCTTCTTGCTTTTGTTGTATCTAGAGCAGCAAACTTAAGTTTGTCTCCGTATTTGTCTGCTAATTCATGAACACTTGGCATAAGTGCTTTACATGGTTCACATCCTTGGCTCCAGAAGTCTACTAGTACGTATCCTTCTGCTTCCAATACTTCACTCTCAAAGTTTTCTTTGTTTAGTTCTAACATTGTCTTTGTCTCCTTTTATTTATTTTTAAATTTTATTCAAATTTCTCAGCAATATATTTTTCTGCAGTGATTGCTGCTACAGCACCATCACATACAGCTGTTACTACTTGACGGATTTCTTTTTGACGACAGTCACCAGCTACGTACACACCTTCAACACTTGTTTTAGTGTCTTCTCCAGCTTTAACATAACCACCTTCAGTAAGTTCAACTTTTCCTTCAAATAGTTTAGTTTGTGGAACATATCCGATGAAGAAGAATAATCCCATAGTTCCGTCTTCTTCGTCAGCTTCTACCACATATTCTTCGCCTGTAGCTACATTTTTCAATTTAATAGCTTCTAGAATTCCATCACCAATTGCTTCAAGAACAACTGTTTCAGTTCTAATTTCGATTTGTGGGTGATTTCTTGCTTTTTCAGCTGTGATTTTTTCACAGTGAATATCTTCTTCAAAGTGGATAATTGTTACTTTACGAGCAAATTTAGTTAAGAATAGAGCTTCCTCTACAGCACTATTTCCTCCACCTACTACGAACACTTCAAGTCCATCGAAGAAGTCACCATCACAAGTAGCACAGTAAGAAATACCTTTACTTTCTAATTCTCTAACTCCTGGAATATCTAATTTTCTTGGAGATGCTCCAGTTGCAATTACCACTGCTTTAGCTGTGTAATCACCACTTGTACATGTAACTACTTTTTCGTCCCCTTCAAGTTCAACGTTTAGCACTTCTTCTTGTTTGAACTCAGTACCAAAACTTTTCGCTTGTTCTGCCATTCTCGCTGTTAAACGTGGTCCAGTTGGATCTTCAATCGCCCCAGGATAGTTTTCAATCATGTGAGTGATTGCTGCTTGTCCTCCATTTTTTGATTTTTCTAGAACCAAAACATTTAATTTAGCACGAGAAGCGTATAACGCTGCTGATAAACCTGCAGGCCCAGAACCAATAATAATTACATCATAATTTCTACTCATAATTATTCTCCTTTATTTATTTTTTATAAAATTCTTTTTATCGCATTTAATAATAAATCGTGATCGATAACACTAAAGTCATCTTTTACCCTATCTGTCCACTGAGGAACTTCTTTATTTTTTCTAAATTTTTCGAAAGTTCCTACCGCTTCAGAAATTAAATTTATAGAAGCAACATCTAAATCAGTACTTTTCTTAATAACTACAGATCTGTAAATTGTTTCATTTGGTTTTACACTTCCGTATAGTGGATGTGTAACAACTTCCCAATTTTCATGTACATAGTCCCTAACTTTTTTTAATACATCTAGATAATCTATATCATGATATTCAACTTCTATATCTTTAAATTTTTCTTTTGAAAATCTTGGATTATTTGTTATCAATTTCATAGCATCCCTCCTAAAATAAAAACAACAAAAAGAAAGCTGGCTTTCTCTCTGTTGACTTGCTTCAGAGTTCTGTCCTAGTGCAGTCTTTTTACCTGAGAATTTCATCAACAGTTGCTAAGTGTTAATTTGTACCTTCGGTGTCCAATGTCCTCTCCCGCACTAATCATACAGTTTTATTTTCTACACCCTTATTTTATACTATTTATCTAATAAATGGAACCTTAATTTTAACGCATGTATGCGTTCCACAAAAATATATTAGCATATCAAATTACAGAAAATAATATTGAATCTTATAAAAACTAGCATATAACTGTTATACAACTGATATTCCACCTGAAATACAAAAAATATTTTTGCTTTTTTTAAAGTGTAGTTTTATAAATTAAGGTATGCTATTTGTTTGAAAACCTTGATGTAAAGCTTATGAAAATAATGAAAATGTGTAATTAATATAAATAAATATGTGTTTTTGAGTTAAATTGGAAATTTTTTCGTTGAAATATACATATATTTTCGTTATACTTAATCATACATTCATCTCGTTTAAGGAGGGATAATATGAATAATACACAGAAGAGTTTAATAGCTATTCTTATATGTTATTTTTCATGGGGATTATTTCCTATATATTTTAAATTACTAAAAGAAATAGGTGCATATGAAGTTCTTGCGATGAGGATTATATGTTCTTTTGTTTTTATGATTATCGTAGTCGCAATCGCAAAAAATAAAAAATCTATCTTTAATGAAATAACAACTCTCTGGAAAGATAAGAAAAGTGTTTTACTATTAATACTAGCATCGTTTTTAATAACATTAAACTGGCTTACATATATTATTGCGGTAAACACTAACCATGTACTAGAGGCAAGTTTTGGATATTACTTAAATCCAATCGTTACAATTATACTAGCGGTAGTATTTCTAAAAGAGAAATTAACACGTACACAAACAATAGCGTGTCTGTGTGTTGGTGGTTCTTTAATATACCTATTTGTTTCTCTTGGATCACTTCCCTGGATTTCTATTTTACTTGCACTAAGTTTTGGACTTTATAGCTTATGTAAGAAAAAAATTGTTCTTAGTCCAAAAGCTAGCTTACTTATAGAAACTGCGATAGTTTCCCCTATTGCACTTATTTATATGGGTTATCTTTCATCGAATAACTCAATTACATTCTATTCTTTTGGAACAGATACATTAATATACTTATTATTATCTGGTGTAATTACTGCAGTTCCACTAATGTTATTTGCTAAAGGAGCTACAGCAATTCCACTATACATTTTAGGTATTCTTCAATACTTACCACCTACAATGCAATTCTTCATAGGAATCTTTGTATACGGAGAAGTATTAAGCGTTCAGAAACTAATATCATTCTCAATAATTTGGGTCGCTGTAGCAGTATTCTGCTATTCAGCCGTTATCTCAATGAAAAAACAAAACTTAATCAATGAGAGTCATAAAAAATAAAATAGAAAAGAACTTATCTATGTTTTTTCATGGATAAGTTCTTTTGTTATCTTCAAATAAAATTCAAATAAGTATTATCAGCGCATCTATAACAACAGTATTTACTCAAATACTTTAAAGATAAAATTAAAAATATTAATAATATTAAGAAAATACTTTAATTTCTATATTTAAAACTATAAAAAATACATTAATTTAAGCATAAGCAATAGTTAATAAAACAACGTTTTATAACATTATTTTTTTTATTGTTATTTTATTTTAATTATTCCATCCTAATCCAAGGATAAAATCGTTACTATAACTTGTAAATTATTATCGTTATTTAAGGTATTGTGTTTTCCAAATTTTAGTATTATAATGTAATTGTAAAACCAAAGGAGGAAAGCGGCAGGTTGTCGCATAAATAAATATGATAAACTTTAAAAAAATGGGAGTTCTCTTACTAAGTTCAAGTTTAATTGTATCTGGTTGTGCTACGAAAAATCAAAATACAAACTCAACTCAAAAGAAAGAGATTAAAACTATTACTTTAGAGGATTTCAGCAAAAATATCAATAATAACGAGTACCAATATATAGATACTCGTAACGACGAAGCCTATAATGGTTTCAAAGTTGACAACATCAAAAATGGTGGTCACTTAAAAAATTCTATTCAATATAGTGCATCATTTATCGGTAAAGTTAACAAAGATAAAGAAGATAAGTTTATTAGTGATAAAGGCCTAGATAAAAAGAAAAAAACAATTGTCTATGATACTAATAAAGACAACACTTCTAAAGTTGCAGATAAACTAGCTTCTCTTGGATATGAAGTGTATAAATTCGATGATTATAAACAATTTGCAGATAATGATGCAAATAAAGCGAATTTAGTATCTTATCCAGAATACCAAAATCTAGTCTCACCTCAATGGGTTAAAGACATAAAAGATGGTAAAAAACCTGAAACATACACAAATAATGATTATGCTATTTTTGAAGTTTCATGGGGCGAAGGTGACAAAGCAAAAAATTACAAAGAACACATTAAAGGTGCTTATCACTTTAACACAGACTGGATTGAAGATGGACCTGTATGGAACTTGCGTTCAGCAGAAGAAATCAAGAAAAACTTATTAAAACAAGGTATAACAAGTAATAAAACTGTAATCATCTACTCTGATGACGCATCTGCAGGATTCAGGGTAAACTGGGCTCTTAAATGGGCTGGGGTTAAAGATGTTCGTGTAATGAACGGTGGACTTAAAGCGTGGAAAGAGGCTGGCTTTGAAACTGAAACTACAGCAAATACTCCAAAAGAAGCAACTAACTTCGGAGTAAACATTCCTGCTCACCCAGAATACGATATCTCTCGTGCTAAAGAAGTTGCTGAAAAAGTTAAAAATGAAGGTCTTAAACTTGTAAGTATTAGATCTTGGGATGAATACACTGGTAAAACTAGTGGATATGATTACATAGAAAAAGCTGGTGAACCTCAAGGTGCCATCTTCGGATTCTCTGGAGAAACTAAAGCAGATGTAAATGACTACTACGATCCAGATGGAACCCTTAGAAATCCTCAAGAAATCTATAATCTATGGAAAGGTCAAGGAATCCAAGAAACAGATAAAATTGCGTTGTATTGCGGTACTGGATGGAGAAACGCAGTTCCATGGTTTATGACTCAACTAACAGGTCGCGCCAACACTTACTTCTATGATGGCGGTTGGAACGATTGGCAATTAGATGGAACTTTACCAGTAGATATTAATAAAGACAAAGGTCAAAAACCAGACGCTAAAAACGATTATAAATAATAAAAAAAGAACTTATCCATATTTTTTTCATGGATAAGTTTTTTTATAATATCTCCCAATTTTTATATACTACTTTCTCTAATGCACCTTTCTCATCACTTAATTCCTGTTTTAATTTCAAGATTAATGGTGAGGAATTCTTTATATCTAATTCTTCCAAGTCAATCCAATATATTCCACTAGAATCATTTAGTTCGTCTTCCAACTTTTCTGAAATCGTATCTTGCTGTTCGAGATTAATATCAACGTCATAAAATATCATAATATGATGTACTGTTCGATTAGATTCTTCTACAAAGGCATCATAAACCCTGCAGTTCACATAGTTTTCTATTTCATACCCCGTTTCTTCTCTGAATTCTCGAACTAAGGTTTCTGTCAGTCCCTCATTTTCTTTTTGACTACCCCCAGGTAAATCAAATCTATTTTTATAAGGGCCTCTCTCTTTTTGGATACATAAAAGCTTATTATTTCTTATACATATTCCATAAACTCCAATGTGATTAACAATCATAATTATACCTGCCTCAATTTTTTAAAAAAGCGGGGGTAACTCGACAAAATCGATTTCTTCGAAATCACGATTTTTGAGTCACTCCCGCTTTAATCTTATTCTAATTCTGCTAATTTAGCTTTTAAGTATGGCACTAATTCATCTTTTAGATCAGATTTAAGTGCGAAGTCGATAGTAGTTTTAACAAATCCAATTGTTTCTCCTACATCATAACGTTTACCTTGGAAGTCATATGCATAAACATTTTCTTCCTCATTTAACATTTGGATAGCGTCTGTTAATTGAACTTCTCCACCAACACCTACTTGTTTTTTAGCTAAGTGTTTGAAAATTCCTGGGTTAAGAACGTATCTTCCCATAATCGCTTGGTTAGATGGTGCTGTTCCAGGAGCTGGTTTTTCTACGAACTTCTCAACTTCATATAAATGTCCATCTTGACTTTTAGGCGCAATAACACCGTATCTATGAGTTTGATCTTCTGGAACTGTTTGAACACCAATTACAGAACATCCTGTTTCTTCTGCTTTATCAATAAGTTGTTTGATCGCAGGGTATTCATCATTGATTACAACGTCATCACCCAGTAATACTGCAAATGGCTCATCTCCTATGAAACTACGAGCAGTTAAAATCGCGTCCCCTAGTCCTGCCATTTCTTTTTGACGTACGTAATGAATATTGGCAAGTTGTGTTGGGTACTTAACTTTTTCTAACATCGCTAACTTACCTTTGTTTTCTAACTCAACTTCTAATTCAACATTTCTATCGAAGTGGTCTTCAATAGCTCTTTTTTGTTTACCAGTTACAATAATTATATCTTCGATTCCAGCTTTCACCGCTTCTTCTACTATGTATTGAATTGTAGGAGTATCGATAATTGGCAGCATCTCCTTAGGTAATGCTTTAGTCGCAGGAAGGAAACGTGTACCATATCCTGCAGCCGGAATAATCGCTTTTCTTACTTTTTTCATGTATTCACCTATATTCTTTTCTAAAATTTAACAAACTTATAATAACATATTTTCATCAATTTGGCAAATTTTTTCCTTATTTTCAAACTACATAAATAACATTTTCAATTCAGCTCTCTTTAATATCTCTGATATCGAATATTGATATTACGTTTTTCCCGCAACATGACTATGCTATTCATTATTCTTTTTCGAACATTTTACGAACAAAAACGAAAGGGAACTTAGGATGCAAATTCATCCTAAGTCACCCATATTCTATCTTGTATTTAATGACTGAACAACTACATTTGTTGTTTTTTCTTTACCATCTCTGTAATAAGTTACTTTTACAGTATCACCAATTTTTTGATTTCTCAAATAAGTATTTTCTAACTGCAGCAACATCTTTTACTTCTTCACCATTTAATTTTGTAATGATATCATATTTTTCTAATCCTGCTTGCGCAGCTGGAGTTCCATTCTCAACATAACGAATCACTACACCTTGTTTACCTTCATATTTTAATTGAGATTTTACAGTATCACTATCTACTGTATTAACTGATACTAATTGCACCCCTAATGCAGGTCTAATCACTCTACCTGATTGTTCTAATTGTTCAGTGATAAGTTTTACTTCATTTGAAGGAATACCAAATCCAATTCCCTCAGCACTTACGTTTGCTGTTGCTTTGGCAATCTTAGATTCGTTAATACCGATAAGTTTACCTTCGCTATTGATTAGTGCACCTCCACTGTTACCCGGGTTAATAGCTGCATCAGTTTGGATTACAGTTTGGTTCCAGTCATTTTTACCATCTCCATCAACGTCCATAGGAATTTGTCTATTTACAGCCGATACGATACCTTTTGTAACAGTATTAGAAAGATTAACATCTAAAGGTGATCCGATAGCAAACGCTGTTTCACCAACTGCGATTTTATCACTATCCGCAAAATCCATAGTTGTAGTTACATTATCACCACTAATTTTTAAAACTGCAAGGTCTGTCCAAACATCAGTTCCAACAACTTCTGCATTTACATTAGTCCCATCACTTAAAATAACAGATAACTTCTTAGCTCCATTAACAACGTGATTATTAGTAACGTACATAAGCTGTATTTCCAACTTTTTTGTAGATTACTCCACTACCACTTGAAGCAGCTTTTAGTTCACCTGAATCATTACCAGTTCTACTAGAACCTCCTAAGATAGACTCTAAGCTGTTATTTGAGTTACTTTGGTAATTTACAATTGATACTACTGCATCTTTCGCTTTTGAAATTGCATTTACTGTGATTTGTTCATTATCTTTATCTTCTTTTGTCGCTGTTACCGAAGAATTCAGAGCCTTACCAGTTCCCATTACTGCTTGTGCTCCAAAAACACTAGTAGCACCTAGGGCAAACGCTGCAAAAACAGTTAGGAATAATTTCCCGTAGTTATTTTTCTGCTGAACAGGTACTTGTGTATTGTTCATCTCTTGATAATTTTCATAGTTATTATATTGAGAATTTTCCACATTATCATAATTTGGATAATCATTTTGTTCATTATAATTTCCTTGATTGTTAAATTCTCTATTATGTTGGTTGTTATTTCTATTTTCCATAAGAATCCTCCTTTTAATCCTTATTTATATTATTTTAAGTTTAAACGTTTTTTACTTACATTTTTATAATATCAGTAGCAACTTAAACGAAGTTTAAAGAAAAGTTTAAATGTACTTAATATTTTTTTACGATTAATTTTTTATACTAATTTCCTACTTGGTGATTTAAAGTAAGAAACTGTAAAAATCTTGTTAAGTTGAATAGTCCACAAAATATTATTAAATAATAGTATATAAAAATTTTATCCGCATTGTAATTGATAATAAAATATACCGAAGAGATTACAAATACTATGTTCAATATAAAACTAAATAAAAATCTTCTCGTTCTGATAAATAATACCAGCTGAATAACTAAAAATACAATGAGACAAGCTATTATTACTTTTATATTTATATCAGTAAAGTATTTTGGGAATTTATAAACATTCCTGAATAATATATGTCTTATCATCCCCATTTTTCTTTCCGCAAAATAATACCATCCCGAAATCATTATCAATAATAAAATTTCTAATATCATAAATAAAAAATATAATTTTCTATACTTTATCTTACTCATGATTTACCTCCCTATATTGAATTTTATTTATTATTCTATATATAAATTATATGAAAAAAATAAGAACTATGCAACATTTGTAACCTAATGAAACCTAAATAAAAAAACTCAAACGTAATTAATCCGTGCTTGAAGTTCAAACATGAATTAATTACGCTTGATGTTTATTTTTATACTAATACTATATATTTTTTACAAATATCTGCGAAGAATCCTTGAACATCGCCTGCTTTAAGCATATCCTCTTGTTCTTGATCCACAATATAGTTCTCACTTGCTTCCATAACCGCAAGAAGTCGTTTAAAAGTATCCGCAAATAAAGCCTCATCTTCATTTAGTAAATAGTTGAAGTTTTGTTCAGCGAAAAATGGAACGAAAACCTCTCTAAACGCACCTTGACGAATTCTACCGATAAGTTTTTCTCCACTCGCCGTAACGAATAAATCACCTTGCTTTTCTACGAATTCCTTCGCTTTGATATGACTAGAAAAAATCTGGAATCCTTCCGCTTCTTTATACTCTCGAAAAACAGGAATTTTAAGACCTTGTTCTTCATAAAGTGCTTTATCGATTATCACAAAAACCTCTTCTAAATCCCAGAATTCTTTCGCTATATAATAAAATGCTACACGCCATCTACTATCACTTTTCGGCAATCTTTTAAATGTAGCTACTTGTTCTACTAATTTAATATCTTTTTCCAATACTGTTTCCTCTATTCTATGTGAATTTAATCTAATTGAATTATTGTTCCAATACGCTTTGGAGTAGCATTATCCAACCTATATGAGAAGAATTTATCATTATCTCTTACCGTACAGAAATCAATAATTTTAATGTTATCTTCTAGTATACCACATTTTTTTCAATAATTCTTTATTCAATTTCCATAAATCTAAATAATATTTGCCTGCAACTTCTTTATAATAATCTTGAACCTCTAAAACAGCGAATTTCTCGATAAGATCATAAGAAACTTCGTAATTATCCACACTAACCGATGGACCTATAATAGTCTTAATATCTTCTACCTTACAATTATATTTATTTATCATAATATTTACCATTTCCCCGGCAATATTCCCATATGTTCCACGCCATCCTGCATGAGCTAAGGCTACTACACCTTGCTTTTTATCATAGAAAACTACAGGCACACAGTCCGCTGTAAAAATCAATAACGGAGTCGTCTGTAAACTGGTAATTAAACCATCCGCTTCTTTCCCATTTTCAGCAACATCATCTCCAGATTCAACAACACGAACATCAGCCCCATGAACCTGAGTATTATAAACTATGTTATCATGATTAAATCCATATTTAGCAGAGAAATTTTTCATATCATCACTGCTCTTTGCATCAACATTCCTATTAGTGAATGCTATTTTTATATTGTCATCATTAATTAAATATCCATCAACTATTTCTCGCATAAAGGCCTCCTAAATTAACACTAATAATATTATACACAAAATTAACAATTATGTCTCATTTCTCTACTCTCTAGAAAATCATATATCACAAAATTTTCTATGTCTATAATTTTTTAATTATCAAAAAATAGGAATCTGAAAAATATCTTTCAGACTCCTATCGAAACATTTATCTTATTATTCTACTAAATCTAAGTAAACTTTTTTACTAAATGTTGTTGAATTTAATACAGTACGGATTGCGTTAATCACTGTACCTTTTTTCCCTATAATACGCCCACAATCTTCTGGGTGTACTGTTAAAATGTAGTGTTCACGTGCATTTTTAACGAATTTTTCGATTTTGATTTCATCTTTATGCTCAACAATTTCGCTAACAATACTATAAATTAATTCTTCCATGTCTCTCTCCTTATTTAGCTACGATATTAACTAATCTTCCAGGAACAACGATTACTTTCATAACTTGTTTTCCTTCGATTAATTCTTTCACTTCTTCATTAGCTAGAACGATTTGCTCTAATTCAGCTGGTGTTAAATCTTTCTTAACATCTAATTTAGCTTTAACTTTACCCATAAGTTGAACTACGATTTCTACAGTGTCACTTACAAGTTTACTTTCGTCAAATGTTGGCCATGGTACGTATGAGATTGACTCAGTGTTACCATAGACTTCCCACATTTCTTCAGCAAGGTGAGGTGCAATGGTGCAAGAAGTTGGATAAATCCTAACGCATATTTACGAGGGATGTATTCAGCTTTGTAACAGTCATTTACAAATACCATAAGTTGTGAAATAGCTGTGTTAAATCCAAGAATTTCAATATCTTCTGATACTTTCTTAACAGTGTAGTTGTAGCTTACTTCTAATTCTGCATTGTCTTTATCTTGAACTTTATCATTTACTTTACCAGTTTCTTCATCTACGAATAGACGATATACTCTATCTAAGAAACGACGTGATCCGTCTAGACCATTTTCACTCCATGCGATAGACGCATCTAATGGTCCCATGAACATTTCATACACACGTAATGTATCAGCACCATGAGATACGATAATATCATCTGGGTTAACTACATTACCTTTAGACTTAGACATTTTTTCCGGACGACCATCTTTACCTTCAGCAAGAATCATACCTTGGTTGAATAGTTTTTGGAATGGCTCACGAGTCGGAACTAGACCTAAATCATAAAGTACTTTGTGCCAGAAACGAGCATATAGTAAGTGAAGTACTGCGTGTTCTGCTCCACCGATATAAACATCTACAGGTAACCAGTATTTTAATTTCTCTGGATCTGCGAACATTTCGTCATTGTGTGGATCGATGTAACGTAGGTAGTACCAACAAGAACCAGCCCATTGTGGCATTGTGTTAGTTTCACGTTTACCTTTTTTACCAGTTTCAGGATCTACTACATTTAGCCACTCTTCGATATTCGCAAGTGGAGATTCTCCTGTTCCTGATGGTTTAATGTTGTCAGTTTCTGGAAGTAATAGTGGAAGTTCACTATCAGGTACAGTAGTCATAGTACCATCTTCCCAATGGATAATTGGAATTGGTTCTCCCCAGTAACGTTGTCTTGAGAATAACCAGTCACGTAGTTTATATGTAACTTTACTACGTCCAACTTTATTTTCTTCTAAGAATTCAATAACTTTTGCGATAGCTTCTTCGTTGTTTAATCCGTTGATGAAATCAGAGTTGATGTGTTTACCATCACCGTAGAATGGTACAACAACTTCTCCATTATCTTCGACAACAGCTTTGATTGGCAAATTAAACTTAGTCGCAAATTCATAGTCACGCTCATCGTGCGCAGGAACAGCCATAACAGCTCCAGTTCCGTAGCTTGCAAGAACGTAGTCTGCAATCCAAAGTTCTACTTTTTCACCATTTACAGGGTTAATCGCGTAAGCTCCTGTGAATACTCCTGTTTTATCTTTGTTAAGGTCTGTTCTTTCAAGGTCAGACTTACGTTTAACGATGTCAAGGTACTCCTCAACAGCCGCTTTTTGTCCTTCTGTAACAATTTCTTCAACAAGTTTGTGTTCAGGTGCAAGTACACAGTAAGATACACCGAATACAGTGTCGGCACGTGTAGTGAATACTGTGAATGCTTTATCAGTTCCTTCAATTTTGAAATCAATCTCTGCACCTACAGATTTTCCAATCCAGTTACGTTGCATAGCTTTAAGACTTTCTGGCCAATCAAGAATATCTAAATCAGCAAGAAGTTTTTCAGCGTAGTCAGTAATTTTTTAGTACCCATTGACGCATAGGACGACGCTCTACAGGGTGCCCTCCACGCTCAGATTTACCATCGATAACCTCTTCATTAGAAAGTACTGTTCCTAATGCTGGACACCAGTTTACAGGCACTTCATCAACATAAGCAAGTCCTTTTTCATAAAGTTTTTTGAAAATCCATTGTGTCCATTTGTAGTAGTTAGGATCTGTTGTATTTACTTCACGATCCCAATCATAAGAAAATCCTAATTCTTTAATTTGGCGACGGAACGTGTCGATATTAGTTTTAGTAAAATCTCTTGGGTCATTACCAGTATCTAGCGCATATTGCTCAGCAGGTAATCCGAATGCATCCCATCCCATTGGGTGAAGTACATTGTACCCATTTGCTCTTTTATATCTACTTAAGATATCAGTAGCCGTATACCCTTCTGGGTGACCAACGTGTAGTCCAGCTCCTGATGGATAAGGGAACATATCTAATGCATAAAATTTCTCTTTTGTATGATCATCTAATGTTTTGAATGTTTTATTTTCATCCCAATATTTTTGCCATTTTTTTTCTATAACTCTGTGGTTATACACCATAATTTAAGCACACTCCTTCGCTTTCAAGTTCTCTAATCTATAGTATACCAATTTTAACGATTTTTAGCAACAACTGTTATAATTTAGTGCAAAAATAATGAGGTTGCGACTCTAAAATTTTAATTTCAAAGAAATTGTTTTCGTTAAGTCACCTCCACAAAATTTATTAGATTATCTATAAAATTTTTATAAAGCAAATTTAGATATCAATAAACCACGCATATATATTCTAATATAAACTTTTTTAAAAACTCCGAACTTTTGAAACAACACCTGTTCTCAATAATTTATCACAAAACTATCGATATACTAGCTGATAAAAAAGTTGTGTAATAAATTCGTAGTTACAATTCTTTTCCTACTTCAAACTTAATAAAGAGCCCAAAAAAACAGAAAATACAGCAAAAAACGACACAGGAAATTAGATTTCTTAAATTCAATATTCCTGCATCGTTTTATATTCATTATCCTATAGCTACAAATGATCCACCGATATTAGTATCATAAGGGTCTGTACTTCTTTGGTTCCAGATAGTGCTAATATCATACCATCTTCCTGTAGTGTAAGCATTGTCCGGATCCATTGCTTTAGTCTTACCATCACTATATCCACTTAAGATAATAGCATGAGTTAAACTACCTCTTGCGAAAATACCATTTCCTACAGTCGCAAATACAGGTTTACCGCTTTGAAGTGCTGCGATAAGTTGTTCTTTAGTTGTAAGTACTGTATGTTTGTATCCATAAGCATTAATCGCATAAACAGCACCCGCACCCGACGTTCCTAATTCTTCAACATTCATCTCATTAGTATTATTGTAGATTGTATTAGCAACAGCTGTTGGAAGAACATTTTGTCCTAACCCACTAAACGCCATAGCCAACGCTGTCGGTACGCATCCACTTTGTGCCATTGTTCCAAGTCCATATCTTCTATTAGCCCAACGGTAATCACCTTGGTAATATTGAGGCATATTTAAAGCAGCTGTGTTTTTGTCCTCTTTAGCATAGTTAGGTACCCATTTACCACTAGAATCTACGTAGTAACGTCCATTATCTACCCACGCACTCTTAGCCATCTTACCGTCGGCTCCTAGCCAGTAGTTTCCTACCCACTTATTACGGGCTAATGAACCATCTTTTTCATAGTAATACCAGTTTCCACCGTTACGCTTTTGCCATCCTAGTTCATCATTAATGATAACTTTTTTCTTGATTGATGGATCTTTTTTACCAGACTTATCTACGTAGAAACGATCGTTGTCTACCCAGTTATCTGTTACCATTTTTCCATCTTTTCCTACCCAGTAAGTATCACCAATCCATTTATTTCGTGCTACTTCACCGTTGTCATAGTAGTACCAAGCATTATCTTCTTTTTTCCAACCTTGTTTCTTCTCTGCTGGTTTTGATTTTTCTGGTTTCTTAGCGTTTTTATCCAAAACACCGTTTGGACCAACGTAGTAACGTCCGTTATCTACCCAGGCACTTGTCGCCATTTTCCCATCAGCTCCAACCCAGTATGTGCTACCGATCCATTTATTACGTGTTACTTCACCGTTGTCATAGTAATACCATGCGTTATCTTCTTTTTCCAACCTTGTTTTTTCTCAACTGGTTTTGGTGCTTCTGGTTTCTTAGCATCTTTTACCCATGCTCCGTTCACATCTACGTAGTAACGTCCGTTGTCTACCCAAGCGCTTGATCGCCATTTTTCCATCAGCTCCAACCCAGTACGTACTACCAATCCATTTATTGCGAGCTACAGTTCCATTTTCAAGTAATACCAAGTATTTCCTTCTTTACCCAACCTTGTTTTTCTCAATCTGGTTTTCAGCTTCTGGTTTCTTAGTCGTCTTTACCCATGCGTCCATTGACACCTACATAATAACGTCCAT
>CAKMQF010000122.1 GCA_927911745.1 uncultured Gemella sp. | reverse complement strand
GATTCTAAAGATCTTCAGGGAGTGACTCAAAAAATCGCGATTTCGAAGAAAATCGATTTTGTCGAGTCACCCCCCGCACAGTTTATTAGATATCTAAAAAGCTTTATAAAGCGAATTTAGATATCAATAAAACCACTGCGTCCATGAGTTCTCATATAAACTTTGTTATTTGGGGCAGTCTTTTTTTTTGTAAAGGCGAACAATTGATATTGCTTATTAATTAATTTAATAGTAAAATAATTAGTATAAACTTATATACAAGGAGTTCATATTGTGAAAAAATACAAATTATCAATATTATTAGCAAGTGCAGTATTAGGAGGAGCAGGTGCTACTTACTTATCTGCTGAGGTGAATGAAGTCTCTGCAGCTGAGGTAAAAACAGAAGTAGTTGCTCCAGTTACAACAGATAAAAATGAAGGTACACCGGCTGGAGTAACTGCACCAGCAGCTCAAGTAACAGCACCTAAAGAAGTTAAAAACATAGGTGAAGTACAAGGAGAAAGTCACCAAAGTCCTTTAGTAGGAAAAGAAGTAGTTATAAACAATGTTGTTGTTACAAAAACTGATAAAACAGGTTTCTATGTTCAAGATAAAGTTTCTGATAATAATCCAAGAACATCTGACGCAGTATATGTTGCTTCAAAAGATAAAGTAGAATCAGGTGATTTATTAAAAAGTTCAAGGAACTGTTAAAGAAGGTTATATGGAAGAATACTCTGTAAAACCAGGTCAAACTTTTAAAAAACCAGCAGGAAGCTTAACAGTTACGCAAATTATTAATGCAACTATAACGAAATTAGGGAAAGCAGATTTACCAAAAGCATTAAACATTTCTGAAAAAATGCCTAAAGACATAGTTGATAATACACCAACTAAATATAATCCAGAAACTGAAGCTTTAGATTACTGGGAAAGTCTAGAGGGGATGCGTGTAGAAGTAACTAAACCAAAAGTTACTGGACCACAATATAAAGGTGATATCTATGTATTGCCAGGGGACTACAAAGGTCAAAAACTTAACAATATCGGTGGAGTTAATCTGCGTCCAGGAGTACAAAACACAGAGGTATTACCTATTACAGTAGGGAACAAATTTGTAGCTAAAGCAAAAGACTACTTTAATGAAAATATTACTGGGGTAGTTACTTATAAAAATAAAACATATAAAATTGATCCATCTAGTGTACCAGCAATTCAAGATGGAGGATTAAAACGTGAAGTTTCAAAAATCTATCCAGCCGAAGATAAATTAACTATAGCTTCATATAATATTGAAAACTTCTCAGCTAATAATAATGGTCACGATGAAACACCAGAGGAAAAAGTTGATAAGATTGCCAATTCATTTATCAAGGAAGTTCATAGTCCAGATATTATTACTCTAATCGAAGTTCAAGATAACAATGGTGGAGTTAATGATGGAACTGTTGATGGAGTTAAGAGTGGAGAAAAATTAGCTCAAAGAATTAAAAGCCTTGGTGGACCAGATTATAAATACACAGAAATAGCTCCAGTTGATGGTAAAGATGGTGGTAAACCAGGTGCTAACATTAGGGTAGCTTACTTATATAATCCTAAGAGAGTAACTCTAATTGGTAAAGAAAAAGGTGGAAGTGAAGAAGCTGCACGCTTTGTAAATGGACACCTTGAGAAAATCCAGCGAGAATTGATCCAACAAGTGTTCATTTCGAAAAAGTTAGAAAATCATTAGCTGCTGAATTTGAATTTAAAGGTGAAAGAATAGTAGTAATTGCAAACCACTTAAAATCAAAATTAGGAGACGATGCGATCTATGGTTCTAACCAACCATCAGTAGAAAATACAAAAGCAAAACGTATAGAAGAAGCTAAAATTCTAAATGCCTTCATTAAAGAGGGATTACGTCAAAACCCTAATTTAAAATTTGTTCTTACAGGAGATTTCAATGACTTCGAATTCTCAGATAGTGTGAAAACAATCGTAGGAAATGAACTTGTTAACTTAATGGCTGAACATGAACAAGGAGATAGATACTCATACTTCTATCGTGGAAGCAATCAAAGTTTAGATAATATTTTAGTTTCTAAAAATATTAAGGATAAAGTAGTATTTTCTCCTGTGCATATTAATGCTTCATTTATGGAAGAACATGGACGCGCTTCTGACCACGATCCTGTAGTTGTTCAAATCGACTTTAGTAAACCAACAGCTCCAGAATCTCCAGAGGTGAAACCACAACCGGGTATTACTCCAAATAAAGAGGATAAAAAAAGATAACTCTACAGGAGTAGTTTCAACAGAAACTGGAAGTGTAGATAACAGTGTTGCTCCTAAATCAAATGTAAAAGTAGCTACACCAGTTAAAAGTGTACTGCCAAAAACAGGATTAGACACTTCTAGCTCATTAGTATTTGCTGGAATCAGTGCAATGATGGCATTCTTCTTAGGAAGAAAAAAACGTAACTAATTATTATTGAATAATTTGTAGAGAGATGACTCAAGAAAAGTGATTTAAATAAATCATTATTCTTGGGTCATTTTATTTTTTTTGAAAAATAAGTTAAAGTAAGTATAATCATTAGAGAAAAAAGTCGAAATGTGATAAAATTTTATAGTTAAGCAAAATAATGATTGAGAGGTATTAATCATGAAAACAGTGTTATTTATTGATAATCTTGAAGTATTTGCTAATCACGGATTATTCGAAGAAGAGAATAAATTAGGTCAGAAGTTTATTTTTGACATAGAATGTGAGCTTAATTATAAGAAAGCTATGATCAGTGATGAAATGACAGATAGTATTAGTTATGCAGATATTGCAGAAGTTGTTGTGAAGACTGCTACGACTAATACATTTAATTTACTTGAGAGATTAGCTGGAGAAATTTTAAAAAATATTTTTTACTGAATTCTCTCAAATAGAAAATATAAATTTAAAAATTAATAAACCAGGAGCACCGATAAAAATATCATTTTGAAAAATGTGGTGTAGAAGTAAAAGTATCACGTGAGGAGTTTTATAACTTATAATGATTATACTAGCATTAGGAACTAATATAGAGCCAAGAGAACAGTATTTAAAAGATGCTTTAGCAAAAATAGTAGATAATAATCTTAAGATTATTTTAGAGAGTAGCGTTTATGAAACACCTGCATGGGGTGGAGTAGCTGATCAAAACTTCTTAAACATGTGTATAGAAGTAGAAACTGAACTAGAAGCATATGAACTGCTAGATACGATTCAAAAAATAGAACTTGAATTAGGTCGAGTTCGTAAGGAACACTGGGGTAATAGGACAATTGATATTGATATAATCACATTTAATGATTTAATTTTTAATGATGAAAGATTAATTGTTCCACATAAATATATTCATGAAAGAAACTTTGTTTTAGCTCCTTTAGTAGAAATGTACGGAAGTACAGAGATAGCTGGAAAAAATATAAAAGAATCATTAGAGAAAATAACAGAACCTATAAGCGTATATAAAGAAAAATTGTAAAATGAAAGGATAAAGAATGTTTAAAATTAGAGAAGTAGAAATTCCAAATAGAGTTGTTTTAGCACCTATGGCAGGTGTGTGTAATGCTGCATTCCGTTTAACAGCAAAAGAATTCGGTGCAGGATTAGTTTGTGCTGAGATGGTAAGTGATAAAGCTATTTTATTTAACAATAAAAAAACGATGAATATGCTATATATCGATCCGAGAGAACGTCCACTAAGTTTACAAATCTTCGGTGGGGAGATTGAAACATTAGTAGAAGCGGCGAAGTATGTTGATAAAAATACTGAAGCTGACATTATTGACTTAAATATGGGATGTCCTGTACCAAAGATTACTAAAGTTGATGCTGGTAGTAAGTTACTTCTTGATCCAGATAAGGTATACGAAGTAATTGCAAGACTAGTAGACTCTGTTTCTAAACCTGTAACTGTAAAAATGCGTATGGGATGGGATGACGAGCATATTTACATAATGGATAACGCTAGAAATGCGGAGCGTGCAGGTGCTAGTGCTATTGCTATCCACGGTAGAACAAAAGTTCAAATGTACAGTGGTAAAGCTAACTGGGATGTAATCCGTGATGTGAAAAAAGAATTGAAAATTCCAGTAATTGGTAACGGGGATGTAACTTCACCAGAACTTGCAAAAAAAATGTTAGATGATACTAATTGTGATGCGGTAATGATAGGGCGTGCAGCTCTAGGAAATCCTTGGATGTTATATCGTACTGTTAAATATTTAGAAACTGGTGAATTAACAGATGAGCCAAGTCCAAGAGAAAAAATTGACGTTTGTCTACTTCACTTAAGAAGACTTATGGAAATTAAACCTGAAAGAGTAGCCGTACATGAAATGAGAAAACATGCTGCATACTACATGAAAGGTATTAAAGGTGGAGCAAAAGTTAAAAAAGAATTAAATACTTTGAACTCATATGCAGAGATGGAAAATCTATTCGGAGAATTCTTGGATTATCTTGAATCTGGAATCGCTACTCCTAAAAAAGAAATAATCATTTAATGTATTGAATTATTATTTCTAATAAATAAAAATAATATTGAAAAGAGGTTATGCAAATAATAGTATAACCTCTTTTTTTATAGTTAAGAAAATGATTAAGAAATAATATTGAAGTAATATACAAAGTCATATAAATACTGAAAATTAGGAGATTTTTAAAGCGTTATTTAAACTAGAAGGTATACAGGATTAATAAATATTTAAACTACAAATAAATGTTAGAGAGTGGTAAACTTTAAAAAAGTTATCTAGAAAATAAATAATTCAATAGTGTTATAATTAAGAAAAAAGAAAAACGTTTTTAAAAGGTGAGGTAGTTATATATGACTAGAAAGGCAAAAAATTATAGCAACTTTGGGGAATAGTACAGAGGGATTATTAGAGGAGATTGTTGCTAGGGGGTGCGGATGCTGTAT
>CAKMQF010000121.1 GCA_927911745.1 uncultured Gemella sp. | reverse complement strand
TTTTTTGTTTCGGAGACTTCGCCTCCTCAACTGGCTAAAGCCTTTAATATAAAAAGCCAATTGAACTAGCACTTCAATTGGCTTTCGTGATGAAATTTGATAGACATCATTCACTTCTTATAGTCTATCCCATGTTTTAGCTATCGACTCAGCGTAAATCATCTTCACTTATGTCTAATATAAATTGATACCTTGCCCGAAATGAGGTGATGATATGAATACTAGTATTTGCAAATTCTTGTTAATATATTATCAGGAATACTAATCCTAATATATAATATTATCCTCTTAATTTATATCAACTTACTTTAGACACAGCTCATAAATTCCACTCTATACGTGATTTCCACCGCTAATCTGATTAAAATCAAAATTAGAGCTTATATTAAAAAGTATTATTACTTCCTATTCACTTGTCTATACTTTATCATATCTTTCTATATCATGTCAAACAATTTTCATTTAAAATCACTATTCTTTTTTCTTTATGACTACCTTTTTTATTTTTCATTTACATAATCTTAAAAATACAATTTTAATCTCAATATTAATAAGAAAACCTTTTCTAACATGACTTCTAGTGCTATAATAAAATTAGGCTACTAGCTCCAAAAGGAGGTGGTCGCATGTACGATATAATCGTTCAAATTCTTGTTGGACTATTTGTAGGAATTATTCTCCTATTTATAGAATATTTTTATTTCCTAAATGATAAAAACAACAAGAAAAGGTAGCCCTATTTAGGCACGACGTACATGTTATTCACTCATGTATGAATATCTATTCTCATACTAAGTAGTGTGTTAATACATATAAAAAAGCAACTGAATGGCCTTTCAGTTGCTTTTCGTGGTCTCATGTGAATATAATCGTCCAATTCACTTATATATATTCTACCACATACCTTTTCTTATTGTCAATTATTTAGAAAAGCATCTGCTACACTTTGTCGACTCTTATTACTGTCCATTTTTAGCGTAATTAGCTTCTACTGCTTCTTTTTGCTGTTTCCACCAAGATTCATTTTCTTCATACCAACGGATAGTGTCAGCTAATCCTTGACGGAAGTTTGTGAATTGCGGTTTCCACCCTAATTCATTGCGTAATTTGGATGCATCTATTGCATAACGTAGGTCATGCCCCACGCGGTCATTTACATGTTCATATGCATTCTTGTCTTTACCCATTAGCTCAAGGATTAACTCAATAACAGTTTTGTTATCCTCTTCTCCATCAGCACCGATTAAATAAGTTTCTCCAATTCTACCTTTTGTTAAGATAGTCCACACCGCTGATGAATGATCTTCTGTGTGAATCCAGTCTCTTACATTCTTACCTTCACCATATAGCTTAGGTGTGATTCCAGATAGTATATTAGTTATTTGTCTTGGAATGAATTTCTCGATATGTTGATATGGTCCGTAGTTGTTTGAACAGTTAGAAATAGTTGCCTTAAGCCCAAAAGAACGCACCCACGCTTTTACTAGTAAGTCAGAACCTGCTTTTGTTGATGAGTATGGGCTTGATGGATTATAAGGTGTTTCAGCTGTAAATTTCTCTCCTACTCCTTCACCTTTACCTGGTAAGTCTTCTCGCAAAGGAAGATCTCCATATACTTCATCTGTAGACACATGGTGATATCTAACATCATACTTGCGACAAGCTTCTATTAAAGCATATGTCCCAATAATATTCGTATGTAAGAAAGGATAAGGATTTTTTAGTGAGTTATCATTATGAGACTCAGCTGCATAATGAACTACTGCATCAGTCTTGCTGACAAGTTTGTCGACTAATTCAGCATCCGCGATGTCCCCAACAACTAGTTCAAATCTATCCTCTGGAAGACCAGTAAGATTCTCTCTATTTCCCGCATAAGTCAATTTGTCCAGAACAGTTACATGAATATCCGGATGATTATTTATAACATAATGTACGAAGTTAGAACCGATAAATCCAGCCCCACCTGTTACTATAATATTCTTCATTTTTTCTACCTTTTTAAAGCCTAAATCATTTCACTAATTTATTATACCAATCAAAATTTAAACCCATCTCTTTTTTTATAAATTCATAAGACCTTTCTGGTAAGGATGACTGTAGTTTCTCCAATTCCACTTTAATCTTATCCTTAAATAATATCAATTCAGCATCTTCTTGAAATATAGATATACAAAACATTAATGAATATATACTCTTTCTTACGCTAAATAGTTTTTTCCCTTTTGCTTTGTTAATATGATTGTTTGTTCCAGCTAGCCTCTTAACATCTTCTGAATACGGCAATTTATCTATAAAATTCATAAAATCATCATCTATTGGAATCGATGTACTAGTGCAATAAAATCTCTCGTTATGTGCTGTAATATTTCTATAAATACTCAGAATTTCCAGTATTCTAGAAAAATTAACACTGTTTATAAGCACCCCTCCATCTCCAGATATATTAAATTTTTCTAAGATTTTTCCTTTGACTTCATCTATTTGTATATTAAAATACTTTCCAATACTTCCAAACGTCATAATATTCATTAAAACCCACATTGGAAGATACGTATGTTCATCTATATACTTTTTTATATATGCTTTCTTTTTCCTTTGTCTACCGATATTAGAGTATATCATAGCTATTATATCATCATAAACAGTATCATTCGAAAATGTTGTTTTTTTAGGTCTTTCATACTTAAGAGTATTCCTACTATACTCTGTCCCAGCGATAACGGTATACCTACGACCACTCTTCTCGACTATCTCCTCAACACTAAAAGTAGCTCTATTATAATATACTCTTCGTAAATACTCATTTTCTCTATGTAAAATTTGAACAACATCATCATTTTCACCATAATTAGTATGAACATCATAAAAAGATTGAATTATCGCATGCTTTAATTTCTCTTCGATAATTAATATTTCTTCTAAAAAAATTAATCTTAACTTCTTATCAAATTGATATAATGCCTCAAAGTACTCCGGTATAGTGCCTGAAATATAGTAGTCCTCATTTATATTAGCTCCTGCTGGATAATTACCTCTATCCTCCAGAAATGGATTTTTATACGCATTTATCAGATTATAATGACTATACTTTTCTAAGATTTTTTTACTAGATTCATCTATGACCATACCTCTTTTTGCCAATAAATCTATTCTTTCTGTTTGCGTCTTATATATCTTCTCCATAAATGGCTATCCTCCCTGCATTAGAAAAGCCCCCACTGTATAGTATACACAGCAGGGGCTAATATTCGATCTGTATGTTTAGTATATCATACATTCACTAGAACTACAATAAAAATCCATCATTTTTTTAAATAATATTATAATTACACTTCCCCATACACAAAATCATTGCTCTTCTCAAATTCTTTAAATGTAGGAAGGTTTCTATCTTTATCTGAGATAATCGTTTTGATAAATCAATCTGCCAGTCAATTCCAAGCTCTTTATCATCGAATGCAATGCCTGCATCAGCTTCTGCATTATAATAATTATCACACTTATACATAAAGTTAACATTAGTTGTTAATGTTGCAAAACCATGAGCAAAACCTCTAGGAACTAAAAGTTGCCTTCCGTTATGTTCTGAAAGGATAAAACTCTCCCACTGACCGTATGTAGGGCTGCCTTTTCTAAGATCCACGACCACATCTAATACTTCCCCAGTCACTACACGAATAAGCTTCGTTTGTGCATCATCTCCTCTTTGGAAATGTAATCCACGAACCACACCTACTTCAGCTGATAATGAATGATTGTCTTGAACAAAGTTAAAATCTATACCTAGTTTTTTATACTTCTCTTCAGAATAACTCTCCATAAAGAAACCACGTTCATCTTCAAAAACATCAGGCTCTATTATTTTTACATCTTTTAATTTTGCATCAAAAACTTTCATTCCAAACTACTCCTATTTCATGATTAGACAAATTCTTTTCATTCTTAATTATACTGTATTTAATGCTTTTTTTCTAATGGAAATTTCTCCAAATTTCAATAAATAAATAATAGAAAACCAACCGAGATTAAACTCAATTGGTTTTCTATAAAGTATATAATTATCTTCCTGAATTAAGCTACTACTTAAGCATTGCTTTCATCTCTCTGATATTAACAGTTTTTAGTAAGAATATCATTCCTAGATAGCTGACACCACCAACTGCAAGGTAAATTGCAAGTCCGACAATTCCGTCTAATCCTAATGACATTTTACACAACATCACGGCCCCAAACATTACTAGAGAAGAACAATGATCTTCGCTAAATCTTTATTGAACAGTAAGTTCTTGTTAATAATATTACGGCTATAATACCATTGGATAGCGAATACTAAAATTTCAACAACTACAGATGTTATACTCGCTCCAATATATCCGAAAAACGGAATAATAGCAATATTAACAGCCACACTGACAAAGGCAGGAATCGTCGTTGAAAGCATGAATTCCTTGTTTTTATTCCTAACTACTAACACTTGATATCCAAGAATATTCGTCCAACCTACAAACATAATGTTAAACACGATAACATACAGAACATACTTAACATCTTGGAAGTTTTGTCCTAAGAATAACTTAACGAACACTTCATTTACCGCAATAAGTCCAAACATCATCGGGAATATTATAAGGTTATACAAAATAAATGAGAATTTCACCATATTTTGTGCTTCTTTATCTCTTCTTTCTGAAAGAAGATTCGCAACCCTCGGTAACATTACAACCCCTAATGAGCTAACGACTTTAAGAAGTATGCTAATTAATTTTTGCCCTTGTTCATAAATCCCAACATCTGAGTATGATCCTAGTAAACCAAGTAAAGTCCTATCTAATACAACATAAAGTGATATTGCCACCTGTGGTAAAAACAGAAGTACAATAGGGTGTAGGTTTTTCTTCATTATTTTCGCATTAAATGAAGGACGTTTTATAAATTTTTTCGCCGGTACCCACATTACAAATTGTCCTAAGAAATCAAAGATAACAATTAAAAACACATAAAGATATAAATCATCACTACTTTTAACAAAGGTAAAGATACTGATTACTCCAATAATCCTAATAACAACGTTTCTTATTGTTATTTTCTTGAAGTCTTCTTTTCCTGAAAATAGCCACGAGATATCAATCATCTTCGCGAATAGAGTAATCCCTACTATTAATGGTATTATGCCTCCCATCTGTGGGATACTAAAGATTGCTATTATATATACAGCCATCGCTAATATACTTGCAATAAGCTGAATCACATAAATATTCCAAAATGTGCTACTCACATCACTTGCAGCAGCTATTTGCTTCGTACCATAAACACCAATACCTAACATCGCAAATAATGAGAAATAACTCACTATAGAATTATAAAATACATAATTCCCTAATGCTTCACTCGTGAAAATCCTAGTGACATATGGAACTGTTATTATTGGCAATATTATCGTTAAAATTTGATACGAAAGATTATATAAATAATTTTTTTATTACTTTCATTATATTTCCTCATCATATATGAGAACCTCCAAAATACAGGAGATTTCTAAATTTTTACTACTAGTATTAGTATACGGAATTTATCTCTATATTTCAACTATTTTTGTATTAATATTAGTTATCAATATTTTTTGAAATTCTAATCTTTCATGTTATAATTAGTAGTGATTAGTAACAAATTTTACACTATTTTAAAGGAGCGAAAAAATGATATACGCAGGAATATTAGCTGGTGGAACAGGAACTAGAATGGGGATAAGCAATATGCCAAAACAATTCCTAGAATTAGGAAAAAAACCAATACTTATTCACACAATTGAGAAGTTCTTATTAGAGCCTGAAATCGAAAAAAATCGTAGTCGGCGTTCATGAAGATTGGGTATCTCATGCTGAAGACTTAGTTGAACAATATGTTTCAACGTTTGCTGATAGAATCATTATTACACCTGGTGGGGTTGATAGAAATACAACGATTGAAAACATCATTAATAGAATTAATGAATATAAACCTTTAACTGACAAAGATATTATCGTAACTCACGATTCAGTTCGACCATTCATTACACTTAGAATTATTAAAGACAACATACGTCTAGCTAAAGAAAGTGATGCAGTAGACACAGTAGTAGAAGCTGTAGACACAATCGTAGAAAGTACTAATGGAGAATGCATTTCAAACATTCCAAACAGAGCTCACTACTACCAAGGTCAAACACCTCAAAGTTTCAAATGTTTAGATTTCTTAAACTTATATAACTCATTAGACAAAGAAGAAAAACAAATACTTACAGATGCATGTAAGATATTCGTTATAAAAGGGAAAAAAGTAGCACTAGCTAAGGGAGAATACTCTAACATCAAAATAACTACAATAACCGACCTTAAGATAGCTAAGAGTATGCTAGAGGACGAGTAATATGATAAATCAAATATATCAATTAATTAAACCGAAATTTATTAATGTAAAATATAATGAAGAGAATATAAACGATGGTAATAAAATCATCATCCGTCCAAACTACATGGCACTGTGTCACGCAGACCAAAGATACTACCAAGGAAAAAGAGATCCTAAGGTATTAGCTAGAAAACTACCTATGGCTCTTATTCATGAATGTGCAGGGATAGTAATCACAGACCCTACAGGAACTTATAAAGTAGGACAAAAAGTAGTAATGATACCTAACCAACCACCAAGACAAAGTGATGAAGAATTCTATGAAAACTACATGCCAGGGACACACTTCTTATCAAGTGGTTTTGATGGATTTATGAGAGAATTCGTAACTCTACCTAAAGATAGAGTGGTAGCTTATAACGATGTGGAAGATTCTGTTGCAGCTATTACAGAGTTTATAAGTGTAGGAATGCATGCTATGGATAGATTCTTGAAGAACTCACATAGTAAAAAAGAAAGAATAGCGATAATCGGTGATGGTAGTCTTGCTTATGTTATGGCGAACATAATAAACTACACTCTGCCAGAGTGTGAAATAATCGTAATAGGTCGCCACTGGGAGAAATTAGAACTGTTCAGTTTCGCTAAAGAAAGATACATTACTGATGAAATACCTGAAGACTTAACTTTCGATCATGGTGTAGAATGTTGTGGTGGAGACGGTAGTGGTTATGCAATAAACGACCTAATTAAGTACATCAAACCACAAGGGAGCCTAGTACTAATGGGAGTTAGTGAATATAAGGTAAATATCAACACACGTGATATCTTAGAAAAAGGACTAACACTAATAGGTTCATCACGTTCAGGAAGAATCGACTTTGAAAAAGCTATTGAGATGCTGAGTAATAAGAAATTCGAAAGAAGATTCAAGAATATTATTGAACTTGAACAACCTGTGAGAAATATCAAAGATATTCATAGGGTGTTTATGACTGATTTAAATACTGCATTTAAGACTGTTTTCAAATGGGAAATATAATAAAACTGCAATACTTGCTTAAGTTCAAGTATTGCAGTTTTATTATTATTTACCTAATTCCTCTCTTACTACATTAAGGGCTCTTTCGATTACTACGTGCATATCATAATATTTATAGTCTGCAAGACGTCCACAGAAGATAACATCTTTACCTTTTGCTTCTTCTAAATATTTTTGATACATTTCATTGTTTTTAGCGTCATTAATTGGATAGTATGGTTCATCTCCACGTTTCCAATCTACTGAGTACTCACGTGTAATAACTGTTTTTTCTTGAGTACCTTTTTCAAAGTGTTTGTGCTCGATAATACGAGTGTAAGGAACTTCACGCTCTGTGTAGTTCACTACAGCGTTACCTTGGTAGTTCTCTTCATCTAGTACTTCATGTTCAAAGCGTAGACTTCTGTATTCTAATTCTCCGTGTTTATAATCGAAGTATTGATCAATCATTCCTGTAAATACCACTTTTTTCGCACTTCTTTCTAATTCTTCACGGTTTTCGAAGAAGTCTACATTTAGTTCTACTTCAATACCTTTCAGCATGTTTTCAATAATAACATTGTATCCACCGATTGGAATACCTTGATATCTATCGTTGAAGTAGTTGTTATCGAATGTGAAACGTACTGGAAGACGTTTAATAATAAATGATGGTAGTTCTGTAGCACTACGTCCCCATTGTTTTTCTGTATAACCTTTAATTAGAGTTTCGTATACGTCAGTGCCAATAAGTTTAATCGCTTGTTCTTCTAGGTTTTTAGGTTCACTATCTTGCAGATGAGCTGTTTGTTCAGCGATTTTAGCTTTTACTTCTGCAGGAGTCTTAGTTCCCCATAAACCATAGAAAGTATTCATATTGAAAGGTAGATTGTATAATTTACCTTTGTAGTTTGCTACTGGTGAGTTAATATAGTTGTTAAACTCAGCAAACTGATTCACATAATCCCAAACTTCTTTGTTAGAAGTATGGAAAATATGCGCACCGTATTTGTGAACGTTGATTCCTTCAACATTCTCACAATAGATGTTTCCACCGATGTGGTCACGTTTATCTATTACTTTTACTTTTTTTCCTTGTTTTGTTGCTTCATGAGCAAAGATTGCACCTGACAATCCAGCTCCTACTATTAAATAATCGTACATAATTTTCTCCTATAATTACCATTCTAATAAATAAGTATTTTATTTATTCTGTATTTCTATTAATTCTTTGTCCTATAAAAAGCGTAGCTATTACAAACCAAAAACTATTATATTGCGGTAATAATATTAAATCATCTATTACTCCATGTATTGCTAATAAAATAAAAATAATATAAAGATAACTATCTTTTTTTCTATATATTTTTTTCATTGTTATTGTCATACCAACTAAAAATAATATTAAGAATATTATTCCTGCTTTTAATAACATTAAAACATATAGATTGTCTACATAATCATAAGTTGCCGTATTAAGAAATCCATCTTCATCTAGTCCATTTCCAACTAATGAAAGTTGTCTACCGAACAATCCATATCCATAGAATTTTAAAGTACTATATCCAAGTGCTAGTCTTCCTCCTAATTGTTCGTTTAAATTAGCTTGCCAATCACTTAAGTGATTATAATTTAAAGTGAGATAGATACTAAATATAGCAGATAAGAAAAATATACCTAAAAAAATTCTATTTAATATCAACCTTTTAAATACAGGTATTTTCTTCATCATTGCAGACATAATCAGCAATAATAATCCTAAAATAAACGTTAGTCTAGAATCTGTATATTGGAATAGCACATAGTTCCCTATTAATAAAGCTCCTATGGTTAGCCAAGAAATATTCTCTTTTTCCAAATAAACTTTCAAGAAAATTATATTACAGAAAATAGATGATGGATATAAGGCATATCTAAATCCTAAATATTGTCTTTCTCTTATTTCTGAATAGGAAATATAATTTTGAATTATCCCCAGATAACTACTGAAAATAATAAATAATAGCATAAATAAGCTAATTTTATATGAAACTCTAAAAATCTTATCAATATCAATATTTCGAGCAGAATAAATAAATATAGGAAGTAATGACTGACTGATTCCAAAATAAATATAAAAATAACAAGCTACTAGAATTAATACTATAGCAAGAATCCCCTCTCTATAATTCAGTTTGAAATCTATAGCCTCCCTAATAATCAACAATAGAAAACAAATCAATAACAATATCTTCCCATAACTACTAATATACTTAGCATAGAATGATGTATTTATTAAACTATATAGCAAATAAATTACATAAGGTATATAAAATAATGTATTCTTTAGAAAACTTCTTTTTATTACTATATTCATAACTCCACACCACTTCTATTCATTAAAATTAAATTCTTCAAGACATTTTTCCAGTGCCTTTTTATAATAATATCCATTTCTCAATTTATCCCCAATTTTCTTAGCATTTTCTTTTATTTGAGAATACTCTTCTTCAGAAATATTATTAAGAATGTTTTCTATTTCTAACAAGCTATTCACAACAATACCAGCTTTATTTTCTTCTATAAATCTTGCCATTGCCGCTTCTTTCCATATAATTACTGGTAATCCAGATGCTAAATATAGTGAAGTTTTATGAGGATTATTATATCTTAAATAGTTCCCAGTATTTCCGCTGCAAGTTTCTAAACTTTCACCGTCCCACACTAAACCAAATTTACCTCGTAATTCCCCTGGTAATAACTCAGGAGGAAAACTTCCAAAATACTCTATTTTATCACCTAGTTCTGTACTTTTATCAAAGTAAGGACCAAAAAGATTCAATTTATAATTAGGATTTGTCTTTAACAATTCATAAATATAAGTACTTTTACCTTTTGAAAGATTACCCGCTATCGCTAAGCCTTCTTCTACTTGATTCTGCATCGGTGAATCAGTTAAATAATCAAAAATTTCCAGTGAAACTAATTTGTTTTCCTCAAATCCTTTTTCTATAAGATATTTTTTCATATAGTCATTATGACAAATAATTTTGTCAAAATATCTTAATACTTGATTATCTGCAGCATTAGCTAACTCATAATTATGTCCTACTCCTTTATAAACCCCCAATCTAAGTGATTCTAAATCGTGAATAACAGCTATAAATTTTGCCTTCTTTTTCTTTTGGATTAAAGGAATCATTTTAGCATTTAATCCAATACCATAAGTAGGATGTTGATAAATAACAACATCACCTTCTCCAGCCATAGAAAATACCTTCATCCATTGCATTAACCCTTTTGATAATAACCATGCTTTTTGATATAATCTACCTTTATTAACTGGGAAAGGATTGAAAATTATTTCTTTACCATCGTATTCTTTTGTTAAGTTATATATATCATTCGGCGCTTTTGGACCAGCTGTATTATCATCAGTTTTAAGCGCATTTATGTAATATATCATTTTTCCTCCTATGTTACCTATATTTTCTTCTCTAAAATTAATCTTTTAAATATTTTGTCCTTACGATGTCATAGATTTTTGGTGACATTAGAAATAAACCATATTTCACTTTATTTTTCGCTATAACTCTAGGATTTTTCAAAACATCTTTCCAATACTTAGAAAAATCTTTTCTTTGTTTTTTCAAATCTTTTGTCATATTTGATTTCAGCATTGCATTTACAACATGCAATCCGTTTAAGACATAACGGCTATTAACAGCTTTTCTCATATTAGAATTATTTGGAAAATCTCTCTCTACATAGTTAAAATTGTAGTCCATCGCTTTGAAAAAATCCAGTATCTTCGGATTAAATTTAGAATTAACAATGCTCCCTGGACGTCTGTAATATTTATACAGATTATGCTTCCCTATCGCTATTTTTTGGAAAACATTTATATGCTCATAAGAACATGCTAAATCTTCATAAAGCATTCCTTCTGGAAATGGATATTTTTCTAGCACTACTCTTTTGTATAACTTTCCTCCAACATGCGTCCCAACTATATTTCCATAAAACATTTCCTCTAAAGCTGTTTCTCTATTAAGTACAGAAGCTTCTTCTAAATCAACACTTTGTAAAGTGTCCTTAACATCATAACTTCTTACTTCTACGACTGTAGTTGCTGCCATATCAGCATTAAATTTATCACGTAATTTTACTAAATACTCAACTGTTATTTTTTCATAGTAGTCATCAGAATCTAAAAATATTATCCAGTCAGCAGTGGTATTTTCAACTCCCGTATTCCTAGCACTACTCAACCCACCATTTCTTTATGAATAACTTTTACTCGACTATCTTTTTCAGCATATTCATCACATAATAATCCTGAACTATCTTTAGATCCATCGTTTACCAAGATAATTTCTAAATTACTATATGTTTGGTTAAGTGCACTTTCTACACTATATTTTAAAAATTCCTCAGCATTATAAACTGGAATAATAATAGCTACTTTATCCACAATCTAGATCTCCTTTAATAATACTTCAGCAATTCTTTCGCTGGCTCTACCATCCCCATAAGGATTACTTGCCTGACTCATTTTTTTATACTCTTCATTATCCTCTAATAGTAGTTTAAAGTTATTATAGATATCTTCTTCTTTTGTTCCTACAAGTTTTAATGTTCCCGCAGCAACACCTTCTGGTCTTTCAGTAGTATCTCTTAACACAAGTACTGGTTTTCCTAATGATGGTGCTTCTTCTTGAATTCCCCCAGAATCAGTTAATATTAAATAACTCTTATTAAGGAAATTATGGAAATCTATAACTTCTAATGGTTCAATTAGTTTAACTCTATCTTCTTCACCGAATATTCTATTAGCAACTTCCCTAACTTTAGGATTTTTATGGATAGGGTAGATTACTTTTACATTACTATTTTCTTGTAACACACGTTTTAATAGCTCTAAACATATTTTCCATGGGTTCCCCAAGATTTTCACGTCTGTGAGCTGTTAACATAATTAAACGATCATCACCTATCCAATCAAATAATTCATGTTTATATTCTGGATTAATCGTAGTTTTTAATGCATCTATACCTGTGTTTCCTGTAACATAGATAGTATCTTCGTCTCTCTTCTCTACTAAAAGATTCTCTTTTGCTTTTTCCGTAGGCGCAAAATTGAAATTAGATACTATAGATACTGCTTGACGGTTGAATTCCTCTGGGAATGGACTATAAATATTGTAAGTTCTTAATCCCGCTTCCACATGCCCAACTTTTATACCAAGATAAAATGCTGCTAATGCAGTAGCAAATGTCGTTGTTGTATCTCCGTGCACTAGAACTACATCTGGTTTCTCATCTTCTAATACTGGTTTAATTTTGTCTAAAATTGATGTTGTAATAGTGAATAGAGTTTGATTATCTCTCATTATATCTAAATTATAATCTGGTTCAACTTTAAAAACATCTAATACTTGATTTAACATTTCTCGATGTTGCCCAGTAACACACACTTTTACATCAAAATTCCCATTTCTTTTTAATTCATTTACTAATGGACACATTTTTATAGCTTCTGGTCTTGTTCCAAAAACCAACATTACTTTTTTCATCAGCATATCTCCTTATTCTTTTTATTTAAAGTAATCAACACGACTTAATAATCATTATTTTCTCATGTTTGTATATTCCTGTGAATATCTCTTCAAAAATCTGCTATACTCTATCTTATCTAGTGTACTAACTCTAGCCATTTTACCCAAGGCTTCTCTCTTCTCTTCGTTATTAATCAGTAATTCTATACCCCTAGCTATATCTTCAATATTTTCTGGTTCTACTATTACTGAATTATTATCATCTATTAAATCTCCAAAACCTAGTATATTTGTCACAACCGCTGTTTTTTCATGTAGAAACGCCTCTGCTAAAGCTAATCCAAATCCTTCGAATCTAGAAGGAAATACTAGAAAATCAAAACTATTTATTAATTCAGAAATATCGTCTCTATATCCTAAAAATTCTACATTAGTACTTAAAAGATTTGAAAAAACTAAAGTTTTTTAATTCATTCTCCATATCTCCCTTTCCTACTAGATATAATTTATAATTACTATAATCTAGTTGTACTAATGATTCTATTAATAAATCTACACCTTTTTGATAATCCAATCGCCCTATATAGCCTATTTTCACACCTGTAAAATTTTTAATTTCAGGTAACGTTTCTTTTGAGTTGTTTATTTTTATTCCATTATAAATTATTTCAATCTCATCTAAACCTAATTGTTTTTTTAAATGTTCTTTAACCGCTATGCTCACAGCGATTACTTTCGCACCTTTTAAAGAGTATTTATACATTTTTATTTTATTATCAAAAATATTATGTGCTGTATAAATATGCTTTACCTTAGGAAATATATACATTAATAACCTTGCATAAAATGCTGCCATTCTATGATGTGTATGAATAATATCAATTTTATTTTCTTTAATAATTTTGCGCAGTGTATTAAAGTTTGTCGCAAGTGTTTTAGGTGATTTCGATTCGACATCTAATATTTTATGATGCTTAATTCCATTCTTATTTAACTCTTCTTCCCACAGTCCTCCTGTAGAAGCTACATGAACACTCTCAAATTCTTCTTTTAAATCAGTAGCCAATTGATATACAATTTTTTCGGCTCCTCCTATGTCCATTGTACGTGAAATATGAAGTATATTAGCCATTTTGACTTCTCTTTTCTTTTACTATCTCTTTTATAAATGTTACATTCCCAACAAAATATCTTTTAATAATCTTCTTGGTTCATTCGCTACTCTGAATAACCATTCTAAATTAGCTTTTTGCATCCACTTTGGAGCTCTTGGAATAGTACCTGAAAGAACATCAAAACTTCCACCAACACCCATAAATACGCTATTTAAGCCATTATCTAAGAACTCTTGGACAATGTATTCTTTCTTAGGTGATGTTATACCAATATATACTATATCTGGATTCTTCTCAGCAATATCCGCCTCAATATTTTTTAGCTCTTCATCTGAGAAATATCCATTTCTTGCGCCAACTATATTTAAATTAGGATATGTTTCTTTGAAATTTTCTAACATTTTGTCAACAACTTCTTGTTTTGCCCCAAAGAAATATGCACTATATCCTTTTTCACATGATAATTTCAGAAGATCCTGCATTAAATCTATTCCGGCTACTCTTTCAGGTAGAGGTTTACCTAAATATTTAGAAGCTAAAATAACAGATGCACCATCTGCATTTATTATCTCTGATTTCTTTACAATTTCCTCTAACTTTTTATCTGTTTTACATAGATTTAATTTATCAGCATTAACACCCATTAAGTGTAATGGTTTTTTATTGATAATAAATTCTTCTACTCTATCTATTGTTTCTTGATTCGTTAAAGAATCAATATCAATCCCCATAATATTTACTTTACTCATTTTAACCTCCTATTTCCCATAAGCTGCTTCGAAGTGACCTACTCTATCTTCTTCTTTTGGTAACCTCATAAAATCTCCATAAATATTTTCTAAATACTTTTCAGGCTCACTATGGACACTTAATTGCATACCTTCAAATTCCATTTTTTTAGGTTTTCCAAATACCTCTATTGGAACAATTTCTCTATCACGATATGTTCCAAGTACGTTTCCGCCTCTAGGACTGCTATAAAAATCATATTTTCTTATAACTTTATGTAATTTTTTTATTAATCTTTTCTGTATTTAAAATTTTATCAATTTTTGTTATTTTGGCAACTTTTACCAATGCATTCTCGAATGTTCCCCTATCTCTATCAGAAATTTCTTGAACAACAGATAGTTTTGATAACATTCGATAAAATAAGATGTGTTTTTCATGCGTCCACTTAGATAGCCCTTTTTCTGGAAATCCGTCTAGTGGAAAAATATCTAAAAATGGATTGCAATCAGTAGTACCAAAAGTTATAACTGTTGATGTATCTCGAATCGAAGTATTTCCTAAATTATCTGTATGTTGTTTTAGTAAAACATGTTTTGGTAATACACTTCCTGATATTTCTATAAATTTATCATAGTCCTCTCTAGGCATTCCTAAATCCATATCATCATCCCAAGGAATAAAACCACCATGTCTAATTGCACCTAATAATGTACCTCCTAGAGCATAGTATGTTAAATTGTGTTGTTCACATATCTCAGAAAATATTTTTAATAATTCAATTTCTTTCTCTTGTACTAATCTAACTTTATTTTTTATATCCATGATTCTTTTCTCTTCCATTTTATCAATTTTTATGTTAATATATCCATATTCACTTATATTAGTCTGTGTTTTAGTTTGGCGACGGAACACAGTCTTTTTTTATTTCAATAAAGAGTGGTTGTATATACACTTATATAGCCACTCCCTATTTTTGCTTTTCTCTTTATTACTTACTTCCCTCTCTTTTTAAGACAACCATTATAGTTTTAATTATAATTTTTATGTCTAGTCTTAGCGACCAATTTTCGATATATTTCATATCTAGTTTAACTACTTCTTCAAAATCAAGTATGTTACTTCTTCCACTAACCTGCCACATTCCTGTAATACCAGGTTTTACCTGCATACGTTTGAATGATGGAGATCATACTGAGTATATTCATCAACTGTCGGAGGTCGTGTCCCTACTACACTCATATCTCCTTTAAGAACATTGATAAATTGTGGAAGTTCATCCAATGACCAATCTCTTAACTTCTGTCCAAATGGGAAAACCCTAGGATCATTGTCCATTTTAAACATTAGAGTTGTCTCTAACTCATTTTGACTTAGAAGTTTTGCTTTCCTTTCCTCTGCGTCCATATACATACTTCTAAATTTGTATATTTTAAACTTCTTACCATTTTGACCTATTCTCGTTTGAGTAAAAATAAGTGGTCCTGGTGCTTGCATTTTCACTATTGGTAGTATAATTATACCTACAATAATCGTTAATAATATTCCTACTATTGAAACAGCTATATCCATAACCCTCTTCAGAATTACCTGGCGTAGTGTTGCAATTTTTATCGCTGATGTTAGATAGATATTATCACCTTGGAAAGTTACCGCAGTATTCGCTCCAACCTCTTTTATTATCGGTGTAATATTAATCTTTGTCGGAATACCCAACACTTCAAAGATCTTAAAGATCTCTACTAGACTAGTCTGCGACGATAAGTTAGCATATATTTCATCAACTCTATGATGAGATAAAAAATCTCTAATTTCAGAAATATTATGAACCACAGGCTTAGCGTTATACATATGTTTATCTGAATTATTCGCATATGCTAGTACTTGATAATTGCTAGGCAGTTCTCCGATTGTATCTAAATCACAAAAATCCGATAAGATAATAATATTACGACTATCATCACGATAACGATTATTTATTCTTTTAGAGATAGTTCTTACACAATAAATAAAAATAAATGCTAGAATTAAATAGATAATCAATTCCATACTCTTAACTAACTCAAAGAAGTCTTTACTCTTAAATATTACTAAAAATAACGTAAATAATGAAACGACCTTAAGTTCGTATATAAACGTCGTCTTAAGTTCCTTAAGATATCCTCTTTCTGTTATTGTCCAGTATTCTTCTGACATAAGCGCAACAAGAATACCAATAACATTTAAGACGATAAAGAAATATAGATTATCTTTTGGTTCTGTTTGAAAATCAAAACTAAAAATGTAAGCTAAAGATAAGGCTATTAAATCAGTCACCAAGAACAGAAACTTATTATTTTTTCTTATATAATACATCTTGTTCTCCTTCTAACTAAAAAGTTTATTTTTTATCTTTGTTTCCTTTTATTCCATAGCTACCATAGTGACCGTAGTAACCACCATAACCAAGTTCGTTTGAGTTAACTTTGTTTAAGATTACACCTAGGAATTCTGCTCCACCTTTTTCAAGTTGTTCCTTGGCTTTTTCGATGCTTTTCTTTTTAACGCGATTTGCTTCTACTAGCAGCACTACTCCATCAGTCTTAGGAGCTACGATAGCTGCATCTATTACCTGACCAACTGGTGGTGTATCGATAATTACATAATCATAATACTCTCTGAATACTTCAATCATAATGTTGAAGTTTTTATTTTGTAATAATCCTGTTGGGTTAGGTGGTACTTGACCAGCTGGAATAACATTAAGATGCTCCACATCAGTCTCATAAATAACATCTTCAATTGGAGATACCCCAGATAAGTAGTTAGTTAATCCGCTAATTTTGTGTTTAAACTTAAAACGACCTGCCATAACAGATTTACGTGTATCAGCATCTACAAGAATTGTTTTAAGACCTAATTTTGCTAATGAAATAGCTAGGTTAGTCGATACTGTACTTTTCCCTTCATTTTCTGAAGTTGATGTAATCGCGATTACTTTTTTATCTTTTCCTAAAAATTGGATATTAGTACGTAAGGCATTATAATACTCTTCATTCTTAGGATCGACTATTTTTTGGTTTGTTAGTAAATTAATTTGTGCCATATTTTCTTATCCTATCTCTTTCCTGTTTTTGTATCTGGAACTACACCTAAAAGCACAAGTCCCATTGTTTCTTCGATATCTTCTGCTCTCTTAACTCGATCATCAAGTAGCTCAAATAGTACTACTCCCGCTACAGCTAAGATAAACCCTAATGCTGTCGCTAAGATTCCATTTTTAGGAATGTTTGGAGAACTTGGAGATGTAGCTGCTTTTGCTTCTTCTAGTGTTGTTACATCATCAATTTTTGTTACTTCTTTGATTTGGTCTGCTGATACCTCTTTTACAATGTTCGCTAAATCACTCGCAACTTGCGGGTCTTTGTCTTGAACAGTAATTGAGATGATACGTGTATCTTTCGGTGCATCTACACTAACTTTTTTCGCTAGTTCTTTTGCTGTGATTCCTGTTCCACTTTTTTCTGCTGAATCTTCCATAACTTTATTAGAAAGAATTATCTCTTTATAGTCCTTTACTAATAGTGAACCTAATTGAACGTCTTGTGTTGTGATTGCTTTATCATCTTTCTTTTGGTTAACTACGTATACCTTCGTAGTAGATGAATATTTCGGTATCACTAGGAAAATACTGTAAGCAAGTGATGCTGCCGTAAATAGTAATGTTACTAATACTATTAATACTTTCTTCTCCCAAATTCTTCTTAACAGTAGCATAATGTCTAACTGTATTAAATCTTTTTCTTGATTATCCATTATAATTATTTATCCTCTCTTTATATTATTTTATTCATTAATAGTTTTTCTTGATTTTTTTCGAATAGTTCGTAGGCGATTGTCGGCCCGTATTTCTTCTCGATAATGTCGTATGCTTCTTTCATATACGTTCTTCGAGAATCCATATTGTGCATGTCACTTGCAATGAAGTGAACTAACTCTTCATCTAAGTATTTTTTAGCACGTTTTTTGTAGTGTTTGTGTTTATCACCGATAAGCTTCGGTTTTAGAACACTAGCTGCATTAACCTGGATGTAAGCACCCATATTAATTAACTCTTGAACACCTTTTTCATCCACATCGTTATATCTTTCAACATGCGCTACTACTGGAGTTAGTCCAAGCAATATAATTTTATTCAGTGCTCTGTGGATTTCTTTATAACGCATTTCATAAGGAAACTCTACAAGTACGTAGTCTGTTTCCGCTAATCTCGGGTATGCTCCACTTTCGATTTTTTCAATTTCCCCTTCTTTGTAATAGATTTCGCTACCTAAGTATACTCTTAGGTCCTCTGCTACTTCAGCAGCGATTTCTTCTACTCGTTTGAAGTTTTCTTTAATTATTTCTATATCTGTTTCGAACATTCCGCGTCTTCTGTGAGGTGTTGCAATAATAGTTCTAACACCTTGTCTATAACTTTCTTCTAGTAAATCACGAGTATCTTTTTCAGTTTTTGCACCGTCATCCACTGCGAAGACAACATGGGAATGTATATCTATCATTCTAATTCCGTCTCTCATCTACTTACCTTCCAATACTTCTTTAATATTTTCTGTAACTTCTCTTAAACTTTGTTCATTTATCTGTGTCATATATAATGTAGCTCCAGGCATTGCATATGAAGGTAATCCCATACTTCCTGTTCCTGTTAATGCTTGTGACGCTACATTGTAATCTTTACCTGCACTAAGCTGCTCATTCGCAAGTCCCATAGCTGTCTCAATCGGCATATTTGTCTGAATCGATTCACTTAATTCTTTTATAACACTTTGGTAATTTGATAAACCTTGTTTTGAAGTTAATTTCTTAATTATCGCAGCAATAACTTTTTCTTGGTTTTTACCACGGTCATTATCTCCTCCAGCAAGACCATATCTTTCACGAACAAATCCAAGAGCTTTCTCTGCATCTAAATGAACCACACCTTGTGGAAATTCAAATCTACCATGACGTGATGTAAACGCCTGATCATTATACACATCCACCCCACCAACTATATCAATTAGTTTTAGGAATGATGTGAAATTAAGTCTAGCGTAGTAATCTATTTTAATACCATATAGATTTTCTAGCGTATGGATCGAAGAATCTACTCCATACAGACCTGCGTGTGTAAGTTTATCATATTGATTATTTCCACCATCGGCGATTTTCACATAAGAGTCACGCGGGGTTGTCGTTAATAAGATTTTTCCAGTTTTTTTGTTAACTGTCATAATAATATTGACATCTGAACGACTGACACTAGATACTGGTCCATATGTATCTATACCACTTATATACACGTTGATTGTATCACCTGCGTTTTGTTTTGCTTTTGTACTTACAGCTTTAGTTATTTTGTATGAATATATTACTTTTGTTTTATCATTAAAGTCTGCATGTTGACTTGTGATTAAATCTTCGAATGAACTATTAAGAATCATCGCTCTGCTAGTTCCTGCAGCTAATTCCTCATAAGCTGAGATGTAGTTTTTGGATTCTGTAAGATTTAGACTTTGTTTTTCTTTATCGCGAATCTCTTTCATCAGCTTATTAATGTTTTCACCATCTGCAGATACTGGAGCTGCTACTGATGCTCCTTTTAAATCTGCAAGTTTTTCAGCTTTATCGTTTTTCATAACAACGACACTCATAGTATACTCACTAACTGCTGCATTACTGTTTAAGTTATCGAATAAGCCGATTGCTGTTCTAAACTGCATGTAAGAAAATACTAAGACAATATTCATAACAGTCAACATTATCGCATTGAATATTTTCGCTTTTTTCTTAATCACAAGGAATATTGCAAGTATTATCGCTAAGATTATTACTCCGATTATTCCGTAGTTAATACCTCTAAAATTTAGAAAGTCATACTTCAACATCGTCCAGCTAACTAGACCTCCGAGTATAATAAGTAAAACGGTCAATATTCCATTGACGATTTCAAACGCTCCTATACCCGATCCGGACCTAGAGTTTCGGCTATTTGAATTTCTGCTCATTTTTTTCCATCCTCTTTAATTTATAAAATTTACTAATACAGCTAAGGTTCAAGGTTTCTTCGCTGTTTACTAATTCTCCATCAATTTGGAAGTATTTTTGATTTGTTTTTATTGTCAGTTTATTTGTTTTTATGTATTGTACCTTCTTTAGTTTGTTGTGTTGTTTTAAAAGTAGGCATAAATAATTGTAAATAAAGGTTGTTAAAGACATATTTTCCATGATCATAATGTGAAGTTTGCCATCTTGACCTGTGGCAGTCGGGGCAAATTTTATCCCGCCACCTTCATAAGGTTGAATCATCGCATTAAGCAAATACAACCTATTGGTCATAATTTCTCCAGCATCCCATGAAATTTTCGCTTTATACTTTTTCAGCATTAAAATACCTATTACTCCTTGAAGAAGATAGATATACTTACCTAAATATTTCTTTAACTTTGAGCCATTAGCTCTTTTTATGATGTCAGCATTAAAACCGATATCAAATCCCGAACAGAATTTTCTATCGTTAACAACACCTACATCATATTCAATAAATCTCTTCGATTCTAATAATCTACTTATCTCAATGTCTTTTTTGAACTCTATAGACCTCGCAAGATCATTACCCGAACCATATGCAAGATAGATAATCTCTTTACCATGATAATTATTTATCACTTCGTTAATAGTTCCATCGCCACCGATTACTATCAACTCGCCCTCGTGAATCTCGTTCATAAGGTCTTTTGCATTGGTATTTTTAGAGGTTTCCAACACTCTGTAAGGCAACTTCTTATCGTTTAAAACTCGCTCTATTTTTTTTAGTTCAATTAGACTTTTTTTACTCCTGGAATTAACAATTATTTCAATCATATTACGAACCTATATAAAAAATACTTCATCCTAATAATTATACTATAAAAACTACTATTTATCAAAGATTTATCTATTTTAAATCCGTGAAAACAATAGATTTTTACGCTACTTTTTAGACTAATTCTATTATTACAATTTGTCAGTAAAAACTGACTATAAAAAATTATTTTTTATATTTAGATAATCTTAATATTAAATTTCGTTTTCTACGCAAAAGGGATTTTTGGAATCGCTTATTTAACAATAGATAGAACAATTACAAAAATAAAAAAACTATTTTATCAATCTTGGTATGAAGATAATTTTAATCTTAAATAATACTCAATCGATAAAATAGTTTATAAATTTCTCAAATACTTTTACTAATTAGTAGTACTTTCTTACATGTACTCTAATCTGTCAATCTCTGGTTTTTCAGAAGTTGTTTGTGTAAAGTCTGAGTTGTCAGTGTTTTTAGGTGGTCTTCTTGCGAATAGCATAATTGCAACTATGAAGTATAGTACGTATACAGGGACTAGAAAACCTATTGTCATTAATCCAACTAAAGCCGCTGCGATTAGGAATAAGATTCCTGAAACAAATCTCGCTCTCATAGTAAATGACGCTATTAAAGCTAAAACTACTACAACAATAGCGACTACAGCGTATATTTTAACAGCTGTCGCAAGTAATGTTACGATATCCATACGTGTAGAATCCATTAATGATTTCATCGCTGGATCTTGTAATAAGTTATATAGCATCTGTTCTAATTCTGGTTGTCTTAATGCTGTTTCCAATTGACCAGAAAATGCCCCAAGTGAAATTAGAACTGTCACAAGTATCATAATCACATTCGCTATCCAAGCTAAGATTTTTTCTATTTTTCTGCTAAATGGTTTCATAATATGCTCCTTTTTTAATATGTTACTATATTATATCACAAAACACCTCAAACTAGTATTATTTAGCCTTTTCTAACAAATAACATAATAGCAACAATAAAATACAATATGTAGACAGGAAACGCAATTTCTGTCGCCATTCCAACAAGCATAAGAGCTAAAAATAAAAACAGCACACCTGAAAAAATTCTATATTTCATTTTGAAAGTCGCTAATAATGCTATAATTGCTATTAGCAAGGCTGAAAATTTAATAAGTATTATAAAAAAATTCAACTACTCTAGAACTAATCAATTTTTGTATAAAGAAAAAAAGTTATCTACGAAGCTAGAAAGCGAAAATCTAATGAATTCAGGAGTTAAAAATATTGCTTCTAATTGCCTCTCAAAATAACCCGTATACATTAAAATTACTACTGAAATTAAAATTATATTCGCTATCCAAGCTAGTGCTTTTTCTATTTTTCTGCTGGTTGATTTCATGAACTTCCCCTCTTTTTCAATTATTAACTAAATTATATCATAAAGAGGAACCAATTTATTTAGATTTATCTACTATTACAGAAAAAATCTACAGGTGATTCCATAGATATATGAATGAATTTTTATCTCCATTTTTCGCGCTTCAGATTTATTATTATAGATACGCTGCTCAATTCCATATAAAAAAACCTAAGCAGCAAAATGTGATATTTAGATCTTCTACTAATACGCCTAGTAAGAAGACACATATCTATGCTACTTAGGTTTTATTAACATTTCACTCGTGCCCCGGAATTGGCTGTGAGCCTAGTTGATTGCACTCCAATTTGATGAGTGCGTTGTAATTTGTCTGTAAGCTAGGTTGATTGTATACCTAGTTCTCTGCACGCTAGTTTAATACGTGCCTTTTCATCTGTAAACTCACTTAGCTTTGTGCCAGGTTAGTTACAGAGTAGTTCAGGTGCAAGATAGATTATACCTCGCACCATATATATATTTTTTTTGACTGCGAGCTAGTTTAGTTACACGCTAATTTCGTTACATGTTGGTTTAGTTGCAAACTAACCTAGCTGTAATCCTAAAATTTTTGACCTTTGATTACTATCTTCCACGACGTTTTGCATGTGGAGCAGTTTTTCTTACAGGTTTGTGGTTTTGTTGAGCAACAGGTCTGTGCGCTGCTGGTTTTTGAGCTACTGCTGTTGGTCTTTGAACGGCTGGTTTTTGAGTTACTGCTGTTGGTCTTTGAACAGCTGGTTTTTTAGCTACTGGCCTGTGTGCTACTGCAGTAGGTCTTTGAGCTGGTTTGTGTGTAGTTACTACTGTAGGTTTGTGGTTTGTCACTACTGTGTGATTTGTAGTAGAAGAGTGACTTACAGAACCTGAAGCAACTAATTGTTTTTGAACTTGAGTTGTAGCTACTACGTGTGCTTGTGTTTGAGTAGTTACGTAAGTGTATGTTTGAGTCTGTGGTCTACTAATTTGACTCTCAGGCTTTTTAGTGAAGTACACTTGGTATACTAATTCTTGATCATAGATCTTGTTAGCTGCGATTTGACCTTTACTTTCATTAGAAAAATCGCGTTTTGATATATTGTACTCGTTAGCTAAGTTTTGAGGAAGAGAGATTGTCGCAAATACGTTCTCGTCTCCTGATAATTTTGCACTTTCTGCTAATTTTTTGTTACTTCCTTCTTCTAGATAGTCAACTCTTACGTTGATTTTTTTGTTTGCAGCTTCTACTTTTGCATCATTTACATTAGCAAATGAGAAAACGAATAAAGCTGGTAATGCTGCTTTTAATAGTTTTTTAAACATAGTTTCTCCTTAATGTATATTTTATTGGAATTGATATCTTAATATAATTACCTATCTTTACCGGAATTAATAATATCATAAATGAATATTTACGTCAATCATTTTCCGAAGAAATTTTATTATTTTACAAAAAATATCCAGTTTAAAAACAATCCAGCAACTACGGTTTTTATCGAACTTAAAATATACTTAAAATACAGTTAAAATAGCGCTAATTATTAGCGCAAGTAGATATTAATTTTTAAGCTAAACAGTCACTATCTGTCATCTTATATTATCTCTAAAATAAAATAAAAAGTATATATTTAATGTAAATATGTTAACGGAATACCACTTTATAAATAGAGGAAAGTTTATCAAACCCCACTCTAATTTTATTCTAGAACAACATAAAGAATACCAAGAAATCAGATTTCCTTCCTTATCACCTTCATTATAGTCTATAAATTACCTTATTAGAACCCATTGTTTTTTTCGAGATAAGACATCCTATCCTACTAAAACTTTGACAAAGTGCCTAAAAAATCACCCTCGAAATGTATCGAGAGCGATTCTTTATTTTAGACCGATGATTAAATCTTAATCTTCTTTTTTACGTTTTCTGATTGCTGCTGCAATTCCTGCAAGTAATACACCGAATCCTGCTGCCGCTGTGTTAGATGTTTCACTACCTGTGTTAGCTAAACGTTTAACTTGTGCTTTAGGAGTAGCTGGAGTTCCTTTTCTGAAGATGTGACGTACATTTCCGTTTGCATCAACATATGTTCTAACTAATTCATATCCTGGGATTGATCCTGGATCTTTAGTTCCTTTTTCTGAAGGTTTGATTGGATTTCCATTTTCGTCTACCCATGAAGTAGTTTTTTCTACCATTGGCGTTGGTGTTGGTGTTGGTGGTGTTACTTTTTCGTATACATGTTCAACATCACCATTTGGTAGTTTCTTAGTTTCTACGAATCTGTAGCCCGGAATATCTTTCTTAGGTGTTACCCCTTCTTCACTTGGTACATTTGGAATTACATTTCCATCTTTATCTTTGAAGAATGTTTTAACTTTTTCGTATACGTGTTCTGTATCTCCGTTTGGAAGTTTCTTAGTTTCTACGAAACGATATTCTGGGATATCTTTCTTATCTACTGAACCACTTTCTTTTGGTTTGATGTCATTTCCATCTTTGTCTTTAAAGAATGTTGTTACTTTTTCGTATACGTGTTCTACATCTCCGTTTGGAAGTGGATTAGATTTCACGTATCTGTATCCCGGTATATCTTTCTTAGGCTGTTTTCCTTCTTCTGTTGGATAATTTGGAATTACGTTTCCATCTTTATCTTTGAAGAATGTTTTAACTTTTTCATAGACATGCTCTGTATCTCCATTTGGAAGTTTCTTAGTTTCTACGAATCTATATCCTGGGATATCTTCTTAGGTTGTTCTCCTTTTTCTGTTGGAACTCCCTTGATTTCATTTCCATCTTTATCTTTATGGAATGTCCTTACTTGCTCATAGATGTGACGAGTATTTCCATGCTCATCAGTGATTGTTTCTTTATATCTGTATCCTGGAATATCTACCTTAGGTTGTTCTCCATCTTTACTTGGGTATCCTGGGATTTCTTTTCCATTTTCATCTACAAAGTCTGTACCTGGACGAACTGTTGGAGTGTATTTAGCAGAAATATCTTTTCCTGCTTTATCTTTTCTTACAACAGTCACACCTTCTCCTGTTCCTACGTAATCTTTTTCTGGAGTGAATGTTACTTTACCTTCTTTGTCGATAGTGTAAGTTCCTTCTCCTTCAATTACTTTCGTAGTTGATCCATCAGAAAATGTTGGTGGTACATTTAAATCAACATCTCCTGTGAATTCTGGAGTTCCAGATTGAGGAGTATTCTTAGGTCCTTCTGAAGTTTTGTCTACAGTCGCTGTTACTGGTGTTACTGTTGGAGTATATTTAGCCGTTACTTCTGTTCCGTTCTTATCTACACGTTGTACAGTTACTCCTGTAGCTGTTCCTAAGAATTCTGGTTCTGGTTTAAATGTTACTTCTCCAGTCTTAGGATCAATTGTGTATGTTCCTTCTCCTTCAACTGTTACAGAATCAACTGGATCTCCTGTCTTAGGATCAACTAGTTTAGCTGGAACATCCTTATCAATTTCAACAGTTTCTTCTTTACCATTGATTTTCGCTGAACCACCTTCGAACTCTGGAGTTCCTGTTTGTGGTTGACCTTTTGGTCCTACTGATGTCTTATCTTCTCCAGTTGGCGTTACTGGCACTACTGTTGGAGTATACTTAGCTGTTACTGGCGTTCCATTCTTGTCTACACGTTGAACTTCTACACCTTCTCCTGTTCCAGTAAATTGTGGTTCTGGTTGGAATTTAACTTTACCATCTTCGATTGTGTATGTTCCTTCTCCAGGAATTACTACTGGTTCATCAGTTGGTTCTCCTGTTTCTGGATTAATCAGTTTAGGAGCTTTTGCTTCATCAATCTCAACAGTTTTTGGTACACCATTAACCGTTACTGTTCCACCTTTGAATTCTGGTAATCCTCTTTGTGGTTTACCTTGAATATCTTTAGATTTAGCTGGTGTTGCTGTTGGTGTTACACCTTTAACTTTAGGTGTATATTTCGCTTGAACTGTTGTTCCGTTCGTATCTTGACGTTGAACAGTTACGCCAGTTGCTTGACCAGCGAAGTCTTTATTTGGAGTGAATGTTACTTTACCATCTTTGTCGATAGTATAAGTTCCTTCACCTTCAACTACAACTTCATCAGTTTGTTTTCCTGTTTCTGGATCAATTAATTTGGCAGGTACTGTTTCATCAATCGGAACTTCTTTATCTCCACCTTTAAATACTGGTGTTCCGTTTTGTGGTACACCTTGTACATCTTCTGATATTACATCTTCTCCTGTTGGTTTAACTGGAGTTACCGTTGGAGTGTATTTAGCTTTTACAGGTGTTCCGTTTGTATCTTCACGTTGAACTTCTACACCTGTAGCTGTTCCTATAAATTGTGGTTCTGGTTGGAATTTAACTTTTCCATCTTCGATTGTGTATGTTCCTTCTCCTTTTACTACGACTTTATCAGTTGGTTGTCCTGTTGTTGGATCGATTAGTTTTGGAGCTTTTGTTTCATCAATCGGAACAATTTTCTCTTCACCATTAATCGTTACTTTTCCACCTTTGAATTCTGGTAATCCTGTTTGCGCTTTACCTTGAACATCTGTTGTTTCAGCTGGTGTTGCTGTTGGTTTAACAGGTTTAATGTTAGGTGTGTACGTAGTTTTTACTGGAGTTCCGTTAGTATCTTTTGCTTCAATTGTTACTGGTGGAACTGGTCCTACATATGTTTTGTCTTCTGGTGTGTATACTGCAACTGGATCTTTGCCAGGTTCTTTTACAAGAGTATACTTACCGATTACTTTATTTGGATCTTTTGGATCTTTTACAACTACTTCATCAGTTGGTTTTCCATTTTCACCTAATAATGTAACTGAATCTGGATTAATTGGAACTGGATCTGATTTAATTGGGTTTCCAACTGGATCTTCTAAGTCTGCAGTTCCACCTTTGAATGTGATTGGTTGTTTTTGAGTTGCACCTTGTACATCAGTTGATTCAGCTGGCTTAGCCGTTGGTTTAACCCCAACGATTACCGGCGTATATTCAGCTGTTGCCGGTGTATTATTTTTATCTACACGTTGAACTGTTACTGGTTGTACTGATCCTACATAACTTTTATCTGGTGTGAATTTCACTACTCCTGTAGTTGGATCTAAAGTATACTTACCAATTACATTTCCTTCTGGATCTTTCGCTGGAAGTTCATTTGAAGGAACAGGTTGCTTCGTTACTGGGTCAAGTAATGTTGCTGGTTTATCGTAATCGATTGGTACTGCTTCATTACCTGGTTTGAAGTAAGGTTTACCATTTTGTTCTTGACCTTGCACTCCTGTAGTCACATTATCGAATCCTTCTGGTACTACTGGTTTAACAATCGGTGTGTATTTAGCAGTAGCTGGTGTTCCATTTGTATCCACACGTTTTACAGTTACACCTTTTGCTACACCTGTGAATTCTTTTTCTGGTTGGAAGTGAACTGTTCCATCTGGATCTACTGTGTATGTTCCTTCTCCTGGTACTACTTTTGTAGTTGTTCCATCTTCAAATGTTGCCGGAACTTTATCATCGATTGGGAATTCATTGTCCCCTGGTGTAAAGACTACTTTACTTTGTTGAGGTTTTCCTTGAAGGTTTGTAGTAGTTTTATCTTGTCCTTCTGGTACTACTGGAGTCACAGTTGGAGTATAAGTTGTTTCTACTTTTGTTCCGTTTTTATCTGCAGCTGTCACTTTCGCTGGGTCTGGTGTTCCAGTAAAGTCTTTATTTGGTTGGAATGTGATTACTCCAGTTTCTGGATCTAGAGTATATGTACCTACTTCTTTTCCATCTTTAAGAGCTGGCATTGTTGTTACTTCATTACCATTTGGATCTACAAGTTTCACTGTAGATTTATCGATTGGTGCTGATTTGTCGCCTTCTTTGAACATTGTAGTTGCATCTTGAGTTTGTGGTTTTCCTTGTTTTCCACTTGTCTCTTTTGGTTCTGCAGTTGGTTCTACTTCTTCCACTTCTGGAGTGTAGTCTCCACTAGATGTAACTTCAACTTTATTTCCTTCTGCGTCAGTCGCTGTTACCGAAACTTTAACCTCTACTCCTTGTGCTTTACCTTTGAATGTTGGTTCTGGTGTGAATGTTACTACACCTGTAGCTGGATCAATTCCATAAGTACCTTCTCCTGGCACTACAACTTTACCTTCTTCATTAGCACCTTCTAATGAGTACTTCGCTGTCGTCCAGTCTACATTTGTTCCATCCGGAGTATTAGTTCCTGTATTTAATTCTGAGAAACGATCTTTTCCTGATTTAGAATTTTGAGGTTGTCCTTGTTTTCCTTTAGTTTCATCATTTGATGGTTTAATACCATATACAGTTGGTGTGTAAGTAGTTGAAGACTCTAATACTACTGGTTGACCATCGTCTCCTGTTAACGTTACATTAGCTGAAACTGTTAATGGTTTAGCCGTACCGATAAATCCTGGAGCCGGTGTGAAGTTCACTTTACCTGTGTTTTCATCAATTTCATAAGTACCTTCACTTGTAGTTACAGAACTTACTTTTTTACCTGATTCTGGATCAACTAGTTTGTAATCAGATACTTCTGCATTATTTGGCAATCCAGTCTTGAATCCTTTTTCCATTGAATCAGTTTGTTCTTGTCCTTCTGCTCCAGAAGATTTTTCAGGTTTAGAAACTACGATGTAGTAAGTTGTTTCTGCAACTGCATCTTCTGTTACTTCACCAGAGTCTGTTCCTCCTACTGTTGGAGTAGTTACAACACCGTTTGAATCAACAGCTCTTACTGTTACTTTATAACTTCCATACTCACCTAGAGTATATGCTGCGATTTCTGGGTTTGCTAAGTTCTTCTCAGCTGCTGTTTTTAATGCTTCACGAGCAGTTTCTACAGCTTTTTCTGCTGCAAGAGCTTCATCACGAGTTGCTTTTACTTTTGCTTCTACACCAGGTAATGCTGCTACCGCTTTGTCTAATTCTGCTTGCAATTCTGCTTGGTATTTTTTAGATGCTTCTAATTTTTTCTGAGCTAAATCTTGTGCTGTAGGTGAAATTGTACGAAGGTTTAAATCATCTACTGCTTTTTGTGCATCTTCTACTATTCTGTTTTGACGGTCAACTAGCTCTTGAATTTTCGCTAATTCATTATTTGCTCCTCGAGCGTTCGCAATCGCTTCTGCTGCAGCTTTTGTTTTTTCCGCTGCAGTACGTTGCGCTTGAATAAATGCTTTTTCTTCTGCTTCTGCTAAGTTAAATTCTTTTTTAGCTCCACTTGGTGAAGTAACCGTTAATTTAGTTTTAATTGTTTCAGATTGTGCATCGTCTGACTCATCATCGATTTTATCTGTGAATGCTACGTTTGCTTTAGGTGATTTCAATAAGTCTACAGAGTTTCCTTGTGTATCTGCATAACTTGTTGATGTTCCCGCTGGTTTATCGTTTTGGATAGACGCTACATCTGTACTTGATGCTTCACGATATGCTACATATCCTTTGAATCCAGAATCTGTAGAAATCTTCCATCCTGCATTTGATTTTTCTGCGGTTACAGTTGAACCGTCAGAAGCAGTCCATTTATTTGTTGCTGAATCATAAGTTACAGTTACAGTAACTCCTTTTGTATCAGCTGTTTGTGCTTTTGGCAATGTAGTAACTGTACGAGTTACATCTCCTACTGCTGTTACTTCACCATTTTTACGAATTTCTGCAACTTTTTCTGTTAAAGTAGCTGCATTTGAAGTTGCATTCCATGTACGAGTGAATTCGTAAACGATGTAATCCACACTACCATCTGCTTTTGCATCTGTATAAACACGACGTTCTGTTAATGTTGTAGTTCCATCTCCATTGTCTTTTAGTACATATGCATCTTCATTTGCAAGGGCATATTTACCAGTTGCGCTATTAAATGTAGCTGTATATTCTTTATTATTTGCATCTTTCACTTTCACAACTTCACGTTGTAAGTCCGCACGAACTTTATCTGTAGTTGCTTTCGCTGCAATGCTATCTACTCCAACGTATTGTGTAGAATCAGATGTTACAGGAAGATTGAATTTCGAAGATGTTGTAGTTGATGCGTCTCCTAATTGATCCCCTTCTTTAACCGCAGTGTTTGTAGTTCCTGCAGCTACCGTCCATTTACCATCTTTAACTACTAAGTTCGTAACTGTTCCATCTGGCATTGTAACTTCTAGTTTGTTCGCACCATTAGATACTGTTAAAGGAACTTTTGTAGCATAAGCTTCCACGTTAGATACTGTAACTTTCGGAGCTACTGCAACCGTAATATTTTCATGAGCTTCTTGACCATACATATTCCAATCCTGATTTTTCGCATTGGTTGTATTATTATAGTCTTTGGCGTAAACATTTGCTGTATAAATTCCAGCTTCTGACGCTGTTCCTGTAATATCTCCAGTTTTTGGATTATAATTTAATCCTGGTACAACATCATTTATAGAAGTTTCACTTCCCGTAAAATTACCATTTAAGGCTGTGTGGGCTGTGACAGTTTGTGGTCCGTTCTGGGTATTTACTTTAGATCCATCAACTGCAGTAAAGGTTGCTCCATTCGTGCCTCCAGGAGCCGTTTTTGAACCGGCAACAACTTTTTCTCCATTACTTCTGTATACATAATCAGTTCTTTCATCACGACTCATTCCATCGTTATCAACATATTTAATATTATGGTTCACTTCATCTCCGATTGTGACCATTGTAGATTTACCTTTAATTAATGGAGCTGTTGAGTCTTGCCATCCAATCCATCCAGCTGTTAAGTCTCTGAAAGTAACTTCTTGAGTAGCTCCATCTTTCTCTACAGTTACAATATAGCGCATGTCATATACACCGTTTTGAAGAGTAGATGCTACGTATCCTTCTACAGTATCTGTTTTTTCATTATATCCTGTACCAGGAACTAAGTTACTTAGTTGGATATCTTTAATTTTATATCCCGCAGCTTCTGCTTCTGGTGATAAACTGAAACGTTTTTTAGCATCAGTGATATATACATAGTGGTTTCCTTGCTCATAAGTGTATCCGTAGATTTCTGTAGCTAAGTATTCGTATGCTCCACCTGCACCCCATATTGTATTCCTATTAGTTTTTCCTGTAGCACGAATTTTACCTTTCCATAATTCTGCTTCACGCCCAAGTTTTTGCGCTTCTGTTTTAGATAATGGAATATCTGTACGTCCACTTGTCCCAGCTTTACCACTATTTGCTGCTGGCACATCTGTATTATCTGATTGATAACCATGAACATAGATTTTATAATTGTTATTTCCATCTAGAACTTTATAAGATTTACCTGTAGATCCAAGAAATTCACCATTTTCTTTTCTTAGTTCTGTAGAAGCAGCTGTGTATCCTTCGTTAGCTGAAAGAGCTACTCCATATCTGCCATCACGACGAACACCAGCGTTTTCTAACTCAGCGTATACTGCTTTAATAGAGTTGCTTAATTCCTCTAAGCTTCTAGCAATTTGTTCCTTTGTAGTTTCATCATTACCAAGTAATTCATTAGCTACTTTAATAACTTCTTCATTTTTAACCACTGCTTTTTCTACAGCTGGTTTTGCTTCGATTTTAACTTCATTTTTACGAATTTGCTTCTTTAGCAAGTACGTTTGTTACTTCTGCTTCTGAAGTTACTTGAGTTAATTCTTTTTTAGCTGCTTTAACTTCTGCAGTTTGTTTTTTCTTCAGATTTTGCTTTTTCTTCAGCTTTTTTAGCTTCTTCTTTTTCTGCAGTTACTTTTTGCATTTGATTCTACTACTGTAGAGTTTAA
>CAKMQF010000120.1 GCA_927911745.1 uncultured Gemella sp. | reverse complement strand
ATATTTATACTTTTATTAAGAAATTTGTCATAAAGTTTATAATTTTGAACAAAGTTTTGGAGAAAAACTACTGCTCAAAGTGTAGAGATTTTTAGTTTGAAATTTTAATTTGGAATATAAGTATTCATATAATTGTTGTACTGCTGTTGCTGGATTATATAGGGAAAAATAAAAAATGCCAAGTAATGTTAATTGCTTGGCATTTTTGTGTAAGTGATATTACTGTACTTTTAATTCTACACATTCTGTTAGTTGTTTTTTGATCTCTTCTTGAATATGGTGAGAAATCATTATTAAAGTTAACTTATCGTCAGCTAAGATATTGTTTTCTATCTGTACGGCTGTTCTTTCATCTAATGCTGAGGTTGCTTCATCAAGAATTAAAATTGGATAATTTCTAATTAAAATTCTCGCAAGAACTAATCTTTGTTTTTCTCCTCCTGATAGGATTTCTCCCATATTAGATAGGTTGTGATCTAAGCCGTCAGGTAAAGCTTTAACTCTATCAGCTAAACAAACTTTTTCCAATATGCTCCATATTTCTTCATCTGAATAACTATCATCTAAAGTGATGTTATATCGGATTGAACCACTAAAAATAGATGTTTGTTGACTTACATATCCAATTTCTTTCGAGAAGTTAATATCATCCTGTATTTCAAGAGGATTTCCATCGATTAAAACTTTATCTTGGTTGGATTGTAGTTTCCCTAGTAGCAACTTGATTATAGTAGATTTTCCAGAACCACTTTTACCGATTACGGCATATTTTCCACCTTTATTTATATTAAAGTTGAAGTTTTTAATGACATGGTTATCTCCGAAACTATAATTAAAGTTTTTAAATTCAATATTTTCTTCAACGCGTGGATAAAGTGTTTCTTTAGCGGTTGATTTAGTTATAACACTATTTAATATTTCTTTTGTACCGATTACCTTAATATACAGATCAACCAATTGATTGATAGAAGTAAGGTATATGCCTAGTATAGTGGATACCGAAGCTATCGTTCCTATAGTTAATTCATTTTTTAAAACTAAGTATATCGCAAATATAAAAATTAATAATTCAAGTAACTTCTCGATACTTTGTAAAGTTAACTCACCAAATGCCATTAATTTAGAAATACTGTACTGTTGATCTTCTTTTTGAATCTGACTAGCTTTAACATTTTTTGAGAATAAATTTATCTTACCGATATTTTTCAAATCTTCATAACCTGTTAAATATTCCTTTAAAACTCCAGAAAATTTCCCTGATAAAATTGATAAATTTGTATATCCTACACTAATTTTATTACCGAACTTACCGCTTATTAAAAACATAGCGATTGATGATAATAGGGCGAATACAACAAATTTCCAATTAATCAGCCATAAAAATACTACTGATGAGATAAATAATACAATAGCACTAAGTAAACCAGTTAATGGTGAGAATAAATATGCAGATAATAATTCAAGTTGATAAGTGTATTTAGTCATATGCTCACCAGAATCAACCTTATTAAATTCTGATTGAGACATAGTTTCTATGTTTTTACTAATTCTATCACCTAGATAAATTTTCCATTGTTTAACTAATTGTGCAATTATAATTTTTAACCACGCTCTAAGCAATTCTACTATTATTAAAATACAAATAATAACGCCAACTTTTGTCCAAAGAGACCCTGTTTTGTATATTACAGAATCAACAATATCAACACGAGCGTATACCACATAAACAGTCCCTATCGATACTATTAGTGTCAAAATAAACATAATGCATAACTTTAATTTGTTTAATGTTATAACTTCTAAAATATTTTTAATCATATTGCTCTCCTTTGAATAGATTACATAAATGCTGTTTGTATTTAAGTTACAACCTTTATGTAACTTTAATTATACTGACTTTTTTTTTCGTGTCAAGATAATTAGAGTAAGTTTTCTGAAAATTATAAGTTTATATTGTTATCATCTTTTTTTCATACTATAATAAATGTATAAATATAAGTTGGTGTTTATATAGTTCTCAAAATTCCCCTTATTAGCATGTTATTAAATTAGGTGGAATTAAAAGGAGGAGGTATTTATGAAAAAATATATTTTAAGATTTAAATATAGGTTCTTATTAATTTGTTTTCTTATATTATTAAGACAGTTATTTCTTATGAAAAGTAACTTTTTAAATGCAGATGCTATAACTGTGCTTACTAATAGAAATCTACATAGTTTCTTTGAAATAATCTTATTCTTATCAGTTACGTGGATTGTTATTATAGTAATTGATAGGGTGGTAAAGGTAAGAGAGGAGATATTTATTCAAGATATTGGAATAGATGTTAAGGATAATCTGTCTAGTAGCCTTATAGAATTAGATATTGAAAAGTATAAAGATAACTCATCTGGTGTTTATCAATCTTGGTTCAACAATGATATTCAAATGATTCAAGAAAAAGGTTTGAGAAATATATTTGCTATAATATACAGCCTTTCTGGTGTGATATTTTCTCTTTATGCTCTATTGAAATATCACTGGATTATTTCTTTAATTACTATTATAGGAACGGGAATATTAATTTATCTTCCAAAAATTTTTAATAAAAAACTTCATAATATGGGAACAGAAGTTACTAAAGAAAATGAAAACTATGTTACTTCGTTAGAGGAGACGATTCTAGGCTATGATACGTATTTCTCTCTTAATAAATTACAAATAATTCCTAAAAGAATAGCTAATATAAGTAGAATTTTGAAAAATGTATTTGTTAAACAAAGTAAATTGGAAAGTAATTATTATATGCTTAACTTTGGCTTAAATGTCTTTTTCCAAGTGTTATTAGTTTTTGTTACAGGGTATTTAGTTGTTAAAGATAATTTGGAAATTGGTGCAGTTGCAGCTGTAGGAATGTTTGCTAATCTTGTATTTGATGGTATGAGCCAAGTAGGTTATAGAATAGCATTTATTAAAGGTGCAAAACCTATTATCTCTAAGCATGATGAATTCATGTTAAATAATAAGGATACCCACTCACCCATTGAATATTCTTTAAGAGAAACATTATTTAAAATTAAAAACTTACATTTTAGTTATGGTGATAAAGAAATTCTAAATAATGTGAATCTTGATATAAAAGAGGGGAATAAATATTTAATAAGTGGAGATAGTGGCGTTGGTAAATCAACATTATTTAAAATTATTACAGGACAATTAAGAAATTATGAAGGTAGTGTAGAGTATTGTAGTATCGATTTGAAGAAATTATCTACTAAACAAATACTAGAAAAACTGACTATAATTCAGCAAGAAAATTTTGTATTTTCAGGCACTATCAAAGATAATATAACTATGGGAGAAGTAGTAGAGGATAGTGAAGTAGCTAAATATTTAGAAAAAGTGGGCTTAACACAGAAAGATTTCTTATATTCAGAAGTAGAGGTTCATGGAAAGAATCTTTCAGGAGGACAACGCCAGAGATTGGCTATAGCTAGAGCGCTATTTAATGGGAAAAAAATACTTTTAATTGATGAAGGAACATCAGCTTTAGACAAAGAATCAGCGAAAAGTTTAGTAGAAATGCTGTTAGGAAATAAAGAATTAACGATAATAATGATTAGCCATGACATAAGTGATGAACTAAGAGGCAAATTTGATAATATTATAAAATTGTGATACAAGTGAAAGTTAGTAAAAAATGATATAGATTGAATAGGAAAATGAAAATAGGAGAGTGGCAAAAAAATCAATTTCTCCAAGAATAAGATTTTGAGTCACTCCCATTTTATAAGGAGGACAAGCATGAGTTATAAGTTTATGAGTGATACTTTAGATAATAATTTAATGCCTATTGGTAAAAGTGATTTTTTAAATTTATTTAAAGATTTAGAAATAGGAGAAGGTGATATACTGATTGCACATGTTTCGCTTAGTAAATTCGGTTATATAATCGGCGGTGCAAGATGTATTTATGAAGCACTTATGGAAAGATTAGGAGAAAGTGGAACGCTCGTTGTTCCAACACAATCTTTAGAAAATATGTCTCCAGAGTATTGGGAATATCCTAAAGTTCCTAAGGAGTGGATAGAAAAAATAAAACAAGAGAGTTTATCTTATGATGTTGATCTATCTAGTACACGAGGTATGGGGAAATTCAGTGAGTTTGTTATGAATCTAAAACATTCTGTTAGAAGTTCTCATCCACTATATTCTTTTTCAGCAGTAGGAGAAAAAGCACAGGAAATAATAAAAGAGCATCCATTAGATGATGGCTTAGGATACAATTCACCATTAGGGAGATTATATGATCAAAATGCCAAAATTTTATTATTAGGAACTGATTTTGAATCCAATACAGCATTGCATCTTGCAGAGTATTCACTAAATAGAAAAACAATAAAAGAAAGTGCGAATGTGGATGGAGAGTGGTTAGAATTTTCTAATATTGAGTTAGATATATATGATGATTTTTTAACGGTTCAGAAAGAATTCATGGAGAATTGTAAGGAAAGTTATCAAATAAAAGAAATACAGAAGACATCGGTTCTTTGTATAGATTTAAAAAGTTGCGTAGATTTTGCGAAAGAATATTATAGAAGAAAAGAAGAAATAAATTCATAAAGTTAATACTGAATAATGTACACTTAGTTGGTTTTAAAAGAATTTAGTGTATATTATTCTTTTTTTATGGCTCTTTGTCAAATTCGGGGCATGGAGAAAAATAGGAAATGAGATCTAGGCAGCATTTTGCTGCTTAGATTTTTTCTTGTTTTCTTTTAAGCTTGATATTTATTTTTATACTCAGAAACAAATAATCTAGACATAATTAAAATACGTAGTCTGAAATTACTAAAGCTAGAATATCCATAAGATACTCTCTTTAGTAGTTTTTATTTTATTATTAAATCCTTCTAATGGACCAT
>CAKMQF010000119.1 GCA_927911745.1 uncultured Gemella sp. | reverse complement strand
TCCATGATATCACCATCACCACAAATTACATAAGTATAGTGGTCAAATAGTTCATAACCTTCTTTATTATACTTAGCAGCTAAGTATCTTTCTGCTAAAGCCATACCAACTGCAGTAGAGATACCTTGACCAAGAGGACCTGTTGTAGCATCAATACCTTTAGTGTGACCAAACTCAGGGTGTCCTGGTGTTTTAGAACCCCATTGACGGAAGTTTTTAACTTCTTCTAATGATACATCTTCAAATCCTGATAAATGTAATAATGAGTATAGTAACATTGATCCGTGTCCTGCTGATAATACGAATCTATCTCTATTTATCCAATCTGTTTTCTTAGGATTTACTCTTAAATGTTTAGTAAATAAAGAGTAAGCCATCGGTGCAGCACCCATTACTACTCCAGGGTGTCCTGATTTTGCTTTATTAATCGCATCAACACCTAAAACTTTTATCGCGTTAACTGATTTTTGTGACATAGAATGTCCTCCTAAATTATAATTCTATTCTACCAGATATAGCCCTTGATAAAGTAACCTCATCTACATATTCAATATCACTACCGAAAGAAATACCTTGAGCTATTCTAGTAACTCTTATATCTGTATTTTTTAAATATCTCGAAATAAAACTTGCTGTCCCTTCACCTTCAGGAGATGAATTCGTAGCAAGAATAATCTCTTTTACTGTTTCATCTTGTGCTCGTTCAAAAAGGGATTTATGTTAATATCTAAAGGACCAATTCCATCCATCGGTGAAATTAATCCATCAAGCACATGATACACTCCCCTATATTGTTGCATATTTTCCATAGCAACTAAGTCATTATCATTGGCAACTACACAAATAGTCGACTTATCTCTACCAGGATCTGAACAAATATCACATACGTGTTCTTCACTAAGTCTTCCACATACTTCACAATTAGTTAATTTTTCTTTAAGATTTACTAAACTATCTGCAAAGTTTTTAATATCATTATCATGCATTTTTAAAGTGTGAAATGCCAGTCTTACAGCTGTCTTCTTCCCTATTCCTGGTAATAAGGAATAACTTTCTATTAAATCTAAAATTGGTTTTGGATATTGCATCTTATAGACCTGGGATACTTAATCCATTTGTAAATTTACCTAATGTTTCTTCTTTTAGTTTAGTTGATTTTTCTAATGCATCATTTACTGCTGTTAACACTAAATCTTGAAGCATTTCAATATCTTCTGGATCTACTACTTCTTCTTTAATTTTAATATCTAAAATTTTACCATCACCATTAGCAATAGCTGTAACCATACCACCAGATACAGTTCCTTCTACTGTTTGATCTTTTAATCCTTCTTGGGCCTCTAGCATATCTTTTTGCATTTTTTGCATCTTTCTCATCATTTGTTGCATATTTCCCATTCCGCGCATAATATTTCCTCCTAATATCTAATTATATTATAATTCTATTTAAAATTTTACAACTTGTCAATAATTTGAAATTCATTTCAAATTATTTCATTTTATTACATAGATGTTTTTCATTCTATTCAGTTTCTATAATAATATCTCCAAATAATTCATCTATCTTTGTTAATTTTTCTTCTTCAACTTGTTCTTTATCTTCATGTACTTCTTGTACTGGATTGTCTAGTTCATCTTTTAGTATTTCATATTGATGATCTTGCATTGTATAAATTTCATAATCAACTCCAATGAATCTCTTAAATAAACTCTCTAAATATTTTTTATATTTAGAATTTGGAGCCATCTTAACCATATTATCCATTTCATTAAAAACTAATAAACCACCTTCTTTTGAAGATGCTATAAGTTTACATGATTTAAATAACTCTCTCATAGTAGTTACTTCAGGATTATTTGTATTTAAACTCTCATTTATTATTTTTATAAATACATTAGATGCGTAATTAGTAAGATTAGGATTTGAATCCTGTATAAGTTTGATTATCTTACTTTTATCTTTTATTATTACTTCTTTAATTTCTTCTTTCGGTGTGTTTACCGCGCCTGTATTTTGAAGTGTATTACTATTTGCACTGTATTGAAGATTATTACTTTGAACTGACTCCGAAATATTCTTCATTTCATCTCTTAATTTGAATAACTTATCTTCCAATACTTTTATCCTATTTTCTAACTCAATGTTTCTCGAACTAGTCATAGAGTTTTGTCCACTTCCAATAGTTGAGTTATTTTGATTGATACCTTCTTCTTTAGAACATATTTTCACTATACAAATTTGCATATAACTCATATATTCAGTTGAGAATCTAATGTGCTGTTCTGTTTGAGATAAGTACTCTATAATTTTATAGAAATAATCAAAACTAACACTATCTATTTCTGTAGCAATTTTATCAACATTATATGCAGTGTGTTTAGTATCTTTTAAATTTTTTATATACTACAATATCCCTAGTTACGTTTATTAAGTCATTAGTAGTAACTTAGTATCTTTTGCTTGAGCTACAAATTCATTATATTTTAACAGTGATTTTGTAACATCTCCCTGTAATAAACCTCTATAAAATTCTAGTATATCATCTTCACTTATTGATGAAGTAACTTCTAATATATGATTCAAAGTTATCTCTTCAGCATAGTTAGAAACTTGGTCTAATATACTAATCGCATCTCGCAATCCACCTTTAGCCAGTGTGGCAATTTTCTCTATCGCAGCTTCTTCAATAACTAAATTTTCTTCTTTTGCAATGTATTTTAATCTATCAATTAATTGTTCTTGAGATAAATTTTTAAATTCAAATCTTTGGCATCTTGATAAAATAGTTGCAGGTATTTTATGAATTTCGGTAGTAGCAAGTATAAAAATCACATGTGCTGGTGGCTCCTCTAGCGTTTTTAATAAAGCATTAAACGCAGCAGTCGTTAGCATATGTACTTCATCTATGATATAGACTTTATATTTACCTTCAGTTGGTAGAAATTTAATAGCTTCTTTTATATCACGAACTTCGTCAACACCATTGTTACTAGCTGCATCTATCTCAATTATGTCAACATTTTCTTTTTGATATATCTCATTTCCATTAACCTCATTAGCAAATATCTTCGCTATAGAGGTTTTACCAGTTCCTCTTGATCCATAAAATAAATAGGCGTGACTTATTTGATCTTTGTCAATCGCATTTTTCAACACAGAAACTATATGATTTTGACCAACTATATCATTAAATGTTTGTGGTCGATATTTCCTATATAATGCTTGAAACATACAAACCTCCTAAATTATTTTAACTAATTTATTATAACATATTTTTAATATATCTTATAGTAAAAAGAGAAACAATAGAATCACATTTTTATATAAATATGATTCCTTGTTTCTCACTTAATTCCTATATTTACTCTTAAACTGTATTATATTGATATCTTAATTAGAATGGGTTTTCTGTTAAATACCATCTTCCGTTATATTTTTTTACTTTAATTGTTCTTTGACTATTACTATCAAGTAACTTAGATAAATCTAAGCCTTTTGTTTTTAACAATACTTTAGCAGTATTATCATCAACCATTTTCACATCTGACACTTCTGCTAATTCAACAATTGATTTTGCCATATCAAGTTTATACTTTTCAGTACGTTCTACTTCTTTTAATTCTTCTAGTGCAGCTTGCTTAGACTCCGGACTTTCAAAATGAATATAATCCATCATTTATTAAAATCACCTTTTTTAATAGTATTCATCCAACCTTCAACAGCATCTTTTGGAGTCGATCCTCCAGCTCTACCACTACTTCCAAAAGCTATAAACACTACGACTAATACCGCGACTATGGCAGCTATTATACCTATAGTTTTATTATCAATCTTTTTCTTAGCATACATCGGATGAAAATTCGGATTGTTTTGTCCAAATTGCGGATTGAATTGATTAGGATTATTATATCTATTTTGATTATTAAATTGTTGCTGGTTATTTACGTTATTGAATTGAGGATTTGTCTGTTGATAATTTTGATAACCTTGTTGAAAATTAGCATTTCCATTAAAATTTTGTTGATGGTATCCAGGTCTTCCGTAATGAGGATTCTGTTGATTAGTATATTGTTGATTCTGTCTTACAAATCCATTCCCACTATACGCAGAATTTTGTTGATTATTATAACCCTGATATTGCTGATTATTAAACTGAGGATTACGATCAAAATTTTCATTCTTTTGATGCTGTGACGGTTGTCCTTGTTGATTTTGATAACCTGATTGATTAGCAAAATTTCCACTATAATCTTGCTGAGTTTGCTCATTATAGCCATTTTGACGATATTGATTATTCTGTTGAGGGTATCCTTGTTGCGAATAATTATTTTGAGGTTGATTATTAGAATTTTGCCCCCTATTGTTATTCATAATAGTTTCTCCATTTCTAAATTTACGTCTAAAAATATAACATTATTATAACTTTTGTAATTTATTATATCTCTTCTTAATTTATAATTATACTAAAGCATTACTCCTTTTGTCAATGACATAAAATGTACCTAATAATAACATTATAATAATGGATTAAACTATTAAAAATATAAAAAAGATTATCCGACTGGATAATCTCATTATTAAACAACATATTCCTTTTTTACAACATAATTTACTACCATAATTGATTTTTCTTCAAATACCATCTTCCATTATGCTTTTCTACAGTTAAAAAACCTCTACCATCATTTATTAAAAATTTTTTATCCAAATTGTCTTTTTTATTTATTTTCTTAAATCTAACTATAAACGTATCCAAATCAATCATATTAACTTCTTCTATTTCATTATCATTAACGAAGGACTTTAACATATCCAACTTATATTTTTCTTCTTTGGATATTTTCTTGAATTCTTGAGCTGATTCATCTTTATCTCTGTTATTGTCATAGTGGATATAATCAAACATTTTTTCAAATTCATTATTTTTCACAGTTTTCATCCATCTTTTTACGACTTCTTTAGGTGTAGCGCCACCTTCCCTTTCAGTTAAAACAATTGAAAACATAATTATCAATACTAATATGATTACAGCTAATAACCTTTTATTTTTTATTTTATTATTTAATTGTCTCTTAAAACTACTATTTAATCCATAAGCCATATTCATTTGTCCTTTTCTATAAACTTTATAGAGCATTAATTAATATATATTAAATTTTATCTATATAAATTAAAATAAAATTAAATATAATCCAACTACTAGGCAACCAACACCAGTTATTTGTAAAATTCTCGCAGTTCTTTTACTGTCCTTTGCATACTTTTCAATATTTTCTGGTAACTTCGCTTCTTCATAACTTATGCTGATTCCACTAATTAAATGAGCATTATCCCCCCTTAGAATATACTTGGCTATAATAAAGAATACCCCCGCCATATAAAACATCATAAAAGCTATTGCATAATCTATATATTCACTAGGCAAAAGGATAGACGAAAAAATTAAGATTTCACATGGTAACATCAGTAGAATCGCTGTACTTGTTTTCATAGTAATGCACTCCTTTTTGTACTTCACTTAGCTATACTATATTTCAATTATATTATATAATATCAAAACAAAAAAAGGTCAAAACTTATCCAAAAAATAACTCTCCTTACTGATTTTTCTATCCAGTAAAAAACGTCTTATATCTGCAATATAAATTTCTTATAATATTATTGAATGATTGTATTTTTCCTTGACTATATATATATATATATATAATAT
>CAKMQF010000118.1 GCA_927911745.1 uncultured Gemella sp. | reverse complement strand
GCTTCTCTAAGTTTATCATCAGGAGCAAAACCTTTATCCACATCTATAGGAGAGTGCAATACAAGTTCCCCTTTACGTTGTCCAGTTTTCAATAATCCTATCTCAAGTCTACCAGATTGAATGTCATCCTCTAATTTTTTTTAGATGAGCATCTAAACGCGCTTTAGCTGCCTGAACTTTCTCTCTTTCAGTTGCATCTGTCGCTTTACCTTTCTAAAAAAGTCTAAAAGTTTATAATTGGCAATCGTATAGTTTTTTAAAACATCTTTTAAAGATGAATTGGTTGGGTCAATTCTTTCCGGACCAAACTCTTCACCTGTTTCGACATTTTAGCTAAAACACCATCATATCCTGTCCCAAATCCGATTAAAGCATAAGTAGGACTTTCACTTGGTGTTTTCTCTATATCATCAGCAGTTCCAAAAACCCCATCTGGTCCAGGTAAGAAATAATGATTAACTGTATATCTGTCAAAAGTATAATCATTGGTAATATAAGTTGGGAAATCTCCATTTCTATCTTTCTTAGTTATTTCTGTACTACTAATCGCCGAGAAAGTAATCGTTCCCTTTGTTATTTTTTTAACAGCTTTTCCTTCTCCTACTGCATAAGTATCTTTATCTAGAACAAGAACTGTATCACCTTTTTGAAGTGTTACATTAGCTTTAGTAAAATCTTTAGCTGTAGCTTGACCAGCTTTCCATTTTGTTACTGCATCTTCATCGCTAGTTACACCGTTAGCTTCTACGAATTTCCCGTATTGCCCATCAGCTGTTTCTTCAACTAGATAAACTTTACCTTTTGTTTTTGTATAGTCGATTTCCCCTAGTTTGTTATGCATTCCTTCTGGAGACACTGGCGCTTCGATATCGTTAAAACGTGTTTTATCATAAGTAAGTTTCTCAGCACCTTCTACTTCAGATTTTCCAGCGTACTCATAAACTTTACCATTTGCTTCTACTGTGTCTTTTTTACCAGTATCTTTAGACACAACAGTTCCTGGTTGAGTTACAGTTGATTCACGGTAGTCTTTACCATCTGTGTCATAAGCAAGACCTTTTTTATCATAAGGAGTTTTTACAGTACCTGTTCCTACTTCTACTGTTTCTGATTTTAATAATGATTTATCAGAATCAAGTTTGTAATTTACAGTTGCCTCTGATTTAACATTTAGAGTATCAGTTCCATCAGCATCACCAGTATTGTTATTAGCTTTTGTCGGTTCAGCAGTTCCTTTTTCTAATACTGCGTCAACTTTTACAGTTTTTGTTGCGTCTTTATCGTCCGTAAAGGTTGTAGCTGCTGTCGAAGCTACTTTCGATGTATCAGTCACCATTGTTGCCGTATCTGTTCCATTAGAACTCACATTAGCTAAGGCAGTTCCCCCACTAGCTAATAACCCCATACCAACTAATAATGTCGCACCTATTAGTTTCGAATCGGTACGTCCATCTTTATATTTTCTTAACGAAAACTTTTCTTTCTTATTATTTTTTAACATAACCTTCCCTCTCCATTCTTTCTTAATCTATGAACATATTATTTCTATTTAAAACGGTAAGAATATTTAACAAAAATTACTTATTTTTCAAAAATACTTGATTCACTTATAATTTTTATTAACTACCCTAGTTATTTTTTCAAAATAACCATATGAAATCTTGCTTATACATCCATAGCCTATCCCTTAAATTTTATCATTCCCAGAAAAATTAGTCAATTATTCCGTTCCCCTTTCATCAATATATTTAACACTTTTTTCTCCCGTCAAAAACTATCATGAACTATAATATTATAAACTTTTATTAAAAATTTCATTGCATAAAATAACACATAAAGAGGAGATACTTTATGTTAATCTAAACTTGTATATTTTGTATATAAATTTTTGAAAATGTAAAAATATCTTCCTGGATTTTCACCAAGAAGATATTAAGTTAACATATATTTATTTACCTTTTTGATACAACAAGTATCTATTTACTATAGTTTCAATACTTTCTTATAGTATCCTATCACTTTACTTTTCACATATTCTCTAGCGAAGGTTGAAGACTTATATTCACCTACCTGTTGATATTTCACAAGAAGTTCTAATAATTCATCAAAAGAACTGAAGGTTTTCGTGTTTTCACAGATGCTCGCGTAATATCTATGACCTAAGTCTACATTAGAAAGCAGACAGACTAATCCTTTCGAAGATGCTTCTACCGCAGAATTAGCGAAGCATTCACTTAAGGAACAAGAGATATATCCTTCATGATTTTCATACGGTACTTGTTTTACAAAACCCGAAAATTTAACATTATCAGGTAAATTATTCTTCGTATACCCATCTGGTAAATTACCGTAGATTGTAAGTGTGCTATCAGGCGTACGTCTAAATGCCTCTATCGCAACCTCACATTTTTTTTATAACCGTCATATTACCAACTATACACCAATCTTTTACTGTTGTATATACTTCTTCTTTAACTTCTTCTACATAGACAGGAGGAAAAAATCTTACCTTGTCACTTCCTAATCTTTCTTCTAAAACTGGACTCGCTACAACATTAGTGCACCAACTTTGCAAGACAAACTTCATAAATGGAGCAAGAATATTATAATGCGTATAAGCAAAAAGCTCTCTTCCTGTATTTTGGAAAAACTTCCTTAGCTGCAGAGGATACTCGTTAACCATATCTATAATAAATCTATCATTGATAGTTGAATTTTCCGCAAGGTATTCACTCACCAACTGCCACTGCGACATTATCGCACCAGTTTCTTTTATGTGATACTTATGATAATTTTCAGAAACATCACCTTCTAATACTACTCCTTTTTTGTTAAAAAGAATAAATTTATCTTCTTTGGGGATATATTTATACAATAGTTGTGAAGTATAACATTCAACGGTACCATCATTATAGTGAACTAAACCTATACAACCTTCTTTAGTATATTCGACCTCTAAAATATCCTCTAGATTTTCTAGAAAACTTTTATCTACATTAGGTTTATCCCTGGCTATATCAGATTTTCAAAAATTGCATGATAGAAATTTTTAAAACCTAGACTTTCAAGAGTTTCTACAAAATTAGGTACAAAATTATCTAGATTTGTTAAAACTAACTTTTGTTCAACACCTATTCCATCAAAGATCGCTTGTCTAGCTAGTTGACTACTCTCAAAACCATAGATAGTGTAAGGAACCCCTTCTTTTATCGTAAATACTTTAACCATTTTCTACTCCAATACATCTTCTAATCTTAAACCGCGACTCTTCGCAAGTCTAGTTCTAAACATCATACCTTTATCATCTTCTTCAGGAAGGCCATAGTAGGCAGTCAGCGTATTCATCACGAGCGCATTATCTTTAGTTACCATACGCGCCCACAGGTGCCAATCTTCAAACCCATCACACTCAGAATCATAACCACCAGCCTCTATAACTGCAGATTTTTTATAAATTACAGTAGAGTGATTAAACATATTTTTATAGGCTAACTTAAACCATAGTTCCTCGCCTGAAAGGTTATTGAAATTATTTCTTTTAATACCACCTTGCAACTTAGTTTTATCAGCTTCAACTTTCGAACCAATGATGTCTAACTTGTCATTTAACTCTAATTCATTAAGAAGAAAATCTAAATGCCACGGCATCCATTCATCATCGGAATCCTGCCTTGCGATATACTCCGCAGTCGCTAACGAAATCCCCGCATTAAGAGCTCTCGATATACCACCATGAAGAACTTTATGATAAACTACTCTCTCATCATTTAGATATTTTCTACATACTTCTTCAGTCCCATCACGCGATCCGTCATCAACAATAATCAATCGGAAGTTTTTATAAGTTTGATTTAATACCGACTCAATCGCATTAGCTACAGTTTTTTCACGATTATATACTGGCATGACGATATCTACTGCCGTATCTGATAAAGGTAAGTCTGTCGATTCAATACCGTAATTACTTAGAATTTCCACCTCATTAGTCGTTAAGAATGTTCTGAAACAATGAACACTCACACTAGGAATATCTTTCACAAGAAGCAGTGACGTAGAATAAAAACCATAAACCTCTACATTTTCATAGTTAGACAATAGGTTGTAAATCTCTTCCTCGAAGCATTTATCTGATTGGATAGTCTCAGTATTTTCTACATTTACTGTAACTCGCGGGTGAGCATAGTATAATACTTCTCCTATCTTTTCTAACGCCTTCTTCGTCAGTTTTTCTGTAATTTTTATGTCTTTTTCGTCTATATAGCTACCAAGTGCTTGTCCTAAAAAGACCTTCACTGTTTTTCCGTTAGTAGCTCTATTGAAATCTTTTGGTTTAGTATCGAAAGGTATTTTTATTAATTTTTCAGTTAAGAATACGGTATTAGTGTCAAATATTGTATAATGACCTTGAGACAAATTTACAACCTTCTCCAGAGTTATTTCATTTGGTCCGACCACCCTATCCGTATATCGGGTATACATGTTCGGTGCAATAATCGAAGTACTACCATCATCAAACGTAAATAATCTCATAAAATTAGGATTAAAAATCATATGTGCTACCGGATTATCTAAACTTGCTAGATAGAACTTATCAATCTTGATATCCGCCAACTTTTCTCTAAGTTCGCTAGGCCACTCTCTATTATCAATAAATAGAGTATCTTCACAAAACTCCTTCATTTTCTCAGCGTATATTTTTTGTCTATTATCATTAGACATTTTTAAATATATTCCAAAAAACTTCTCACCTATAGCCTTAGCAACCTCTCTTGCAACTAAGACTTGAAATGGTGAGGTACAAAAAATAATATTCATACACTATACCTCTCTATTAAGCGCTCTATCGAGCGTGAAAAACTACGTCAAAAAGCCTTTTCCTTTCATAATTATAAATATTTTATCACGAGGAAAAATTCTAGTCAAATTTACTATTTAATATTTTTATATACATTATATTTTTAACTTTATATTAACACATGACAAAAGCACCCTTGAAAAATATCAAGGGTGCTTTTTAATCGTTTACTATTAACTATTTCATCTTTACGATCTTATATGTTAATCTTATTTTTCTTTACGACGTCTTGCTGCTGCAAGCATTCCAAGTACCGCAAGTCCTAGTCCTGCTAATCCAGTGTTAGTTTCAGTTGTACCAGTGTTTGCTAATCTCTTAACTTGAGTATTTGCTTTTGGTTGAACTGGAGTCGCTTTTGGAGCTTCTTTTGGAGTATTCTTTTGGTTGCTGTGGTTTTGGATCTTGTTTTTGTTGTGGTTTTGGATTTACTCCAGAAGATAAAGATGGAAATCCACTTAAACCGGTTGATCCGAAAGATCCATCAAAAGGATATGTAGTACCAAACATCCCAACAGATCCAAGTGAAGATACACCAATCAACTATGTAGCAA
>CAKMQF010000117.1 GCA_927911745.1 uncultured Gemella sp. | reverse complement strand
ATTAGTAATAACACCTTGTTCTACCATGATGTTAGCTTCGATTTCCAGTTTTAATGTCTTCTATTACGTTTAATATTGAAGTCAGGGTTTTACCATATACCCAATCCCATGAATTATTTTTTTCTTTCTTGGATAGCTAAGATTGCGGCTTCATCTTCTTTAGTTGCAACAAATCAGTCATTTCGTATTTTCACTCATATATTTTTTAAGAGCTGCTACGAAATCTTGAACTGTCATATCTTGGTTAGGAAGATGATCTTTAATATTTGTTACACGAGAACGTACTGATTTGATACCTTTTGATTCAATTTTATCTTTAGATACTTTTTAATGCATCTGCTAAAACTGATGTATCAACATCAAACATTAAGCATCCGTGGTGCATAATACGCCCATTACGTACGTATTGAGCATTACCGCAGAATTTTTGTCCATCGATTTCTAAGTCATTACGTCCTGTAAATTCCGCTTTAACTCCTAATGAGTCTAATGCATCTAGCACAGGTTGTGAGAATGATTTGAAGTCAAATTCTTCACCACTTCTACCACTTGAAATGATTGTGTAGTTTAAGTTGTTTAAATCGTGGTAAACTGCACCACCACCACTTACGCGACGAACGATTTTGATATCTTTATCATCACAGTATTTTTGGTTTACTTCTTCTGTTGTATTTTGGTTTTTACCAACAACGATACATGGTGAGTTTATCCATAACATAAACACATCATCTTTTTCTGCTAACTCATTAAAAGCATAAAGCTCTAATGCAGTATTATAACGTGGGTCATTACTTTTTGATTCTATATATATCATATTAATCTCCTTAATAATTAACTATTTCTTTACTCTTTATTATACCATTTTTTGCTAAGCAAAACACTAAATTTTTATCCAAATTAATATTTTTTATGTTATTTCAAACAAACTTCAGCCAGATTATGGTATAATTATAAGGAATTATTAAAATTATTTTAAAGGAGTTACCCTTTTATGACAAAAATTATTTTAACTGGAGATAGACCTACTGGTAAACTTCACTTAGGACACTATGTTGGTTCTTTAAAAAACCGTATAGCTTTACAAAATGAAGATGACACTGAAGTATTTATTATGATCGCCGATCAACAAGCTCTTACTGATAATGCTGATAATCCTGGAAAAGTTATCGAAAACATTACAGAAGTAGCACTTGATTATCTTGCTGTTGGAATTGATCCTAGCAAGACTACTATTTTTATTCAATCACAAATTCCACAACTTGCAGAATTATACATGTACTACATGAATTTAGTATCAGTTTCTAGATTACACCGTAACCCTACTGTTAAACAGGAAATTAATGACAAAAAATTTGGTGAAAGTATTCCTGCAGGATTCTTTACTTATCCTGTAAGCCAAGCTGCGGATATTACTGCCTTTAAAGCAACGCACGTTCCTGTTGGTGAAGATCAAAAACCAATGCTTGAACAAACTCGTGAAATCGTTCGTGACTTCAATAGAACATACAACAAAGAAGTCTTAGTACTACCTGAGATTGTACTGCCACCAAAAAATCACGCTCGTCTTGTAGGTATTGACGGGCAAGGAAAAATGAGTAAAAGTTTAAATAACGGTATTTACCTAGGAGATAGTGAAGAAAATATTAAAGCAAAAATAATGAAAATGTACACTGATCCAAATCACATTAAGATTGAAGATCCTGGGCAAGTAGAAGGAAATGTAGTATTTAAATACTTAGACATTTTCGATACTCGAGCTGATGAAGTTGCAGAACTTAAAGAACACTACTCTCGTGGTGGACTTGGTGATATGAAACTAAAACGTCGTTTAAATGATGTTATGCAAGATTACCTACGTCCAATAAGAGAGCGTCGTGAAGAATTTGCAAAAGATAAAGCTGAAGTATACAGAATGCTTAAAGCAGGAAGTGAAAAAGCTGAGAAAGTTGCAGCTGCTACTTTAGATGAAGTGAAAGATGCAATGGGAATTAATTACTTCAAAAAATAAATTTTTTATAGGGGGAGAGCTCTACTCTTCCTCTTAGTCGTTTGAATTATTAAAAAAATAAGGAGGCCCTATGGTAAAAAGAAAAAAACAACAATTGTCACTATTTTCAATTATTTCAATTGCAATAATAATTTTAGCATCGTTCGCTATTACTTATTACACGAATAAATCATCAAACAAAAATTCGAATACTGCTACTACATTTACAAGTGTATCAAAAATTCCTGATGATGTGATAAATTCTCTAACAGCTCCTAAAGAAAGTGAAGCAACAGAAAATAATAAATATAAAGTATTAAACAATAATAATCCTTACTTTTCTAAAGAAGATTTATCTACTACTTCATTTGAAAACTATAGTCCTTTAGATAAACTTGGCCGTGTTGGACAAGCTAATGGTATTATAGGGATTGATTTAATGCCAACTGATAAACGTGAGGAAATTGCACATGTTCGTCCTAGTGGGTGGCAAAGTAACAGAGGAACTCATGTTTACGATAGATCGCATTTAATTGCTTTCCAACTAGCAGGAGAAAATGATAATGAAAAAAACCTTATGACAGGAACAAGGTTTATGAATCTTAATATGATTCCTTTTGAAAATGAAGTTGCAGATTATGTTAAGAAAACTAAAAAACATGTACGTTATCGTGTAACTCCTGTTTTTAAAGGCGATGACCTAGTTGCTCAAGGGGTTATTATGGAAGCAATGTCAGTTGAAGATAATGGTAAGAGTGTTAAATACAATGTATTCTTACCAAACTTCCAAAAAGGTGTTACTATCGACTACAAAACAGGTAAATATACTGTGAAATAGAATTAAGACTTCGAACAAATTTTGTTCTGTACCGACCCCAAAAAGTTAGACCAAAAAATCTAACTTTTTGGAGGTCGGTATTTTTATGACTAAATATAATTTTTGAATTTAAAAAGAAAGTCGTACTAGAGTATATAAATGAAAATATAAGCATAAGATCGTTAGCGAAAAAGCATGCTATAAAATCTCATAATAATATTGAAATTTGGGTTGCCAAATATAAGAAATATGGAGATGAAGGATTATATCGTTCAAGAAAAAAATGAAGAATATCCTTTCGAAAAAAAGATATATGTTGTAG
>CAKMQF010000116.1 GCA_927911745.1 uncultured Gemella sp. | reverse complement strand
ACTTAGGATTTTCTTCTGAAATAACTTTGTAGCTAATCACAAGCTCTGTACTAGTTAACTTTTTTCTCACGTAATTAGTTTGCAAGTTCAGAGCACTTTTTTGTTTATATTCAGCTACAGTAAAAGGTTATAGTTGGTTTAGTTGATTCTTTTGTTTTCAACATCAGTACTATTAGTAGGCTCATTATTTTTATTGTTTTCAGGTTCACTATTAGTAGTACTTGCTGTTACATCGTTTGCTGTAGTATTAGTAGCAGTTGGTACTACATTATTGGCAGTAGTATCAACACTAGTTGGTTTTTCATTAGTAGTAGTAACGTTTGAAGATGTTGTAACTTTATCATCACTTGCCTTAGCTTGATTATCGTTAGCTATTACTGGAAATAATGTTGCAGCTGCAAAGGCAGGTATAAGTACATATTTAATTTTGTTTTTTTTCATTTTTAGCTCCTATTTTAAATAATTATTAAAACCTTGAAAAAGCTTTCTACATACAATTATACTCCGATACTAATTATCAATCAAGAAAATAGTTAGATGAAATGAAAAAAATATTAACATGATTTTTCATATAGATAGAATAGTAGTTAAGAATAGAGAAAAATATTTTTTGAAAATAAAATAAATACGGTTAACTATAGGAATCAACCGTATTTATATTTAATTAATACTAATTATTTTTTTTACGTTTTAATAGTCCTATTAAAGCAAGGAATGAAAGTCCAATTGCTGATAGGAAGTTGTTTGTGTTTTCTCCTGTATTTGGAAGAGTTTTAGAAATTGAATTTAATTTATTTGTTTTCAATACCTTATTATCTTCTTTAACAGAAGTAGTTTTTGAATTTTCAGATTTACTTGGAATAGTAGCAGTACCATTGTTGATATTTAAAGTTGGTAATTCTGCAACAGAAGGTGCATAAGTTGGAACTGCGTATTCAAATTTAGTTCCGTCTTCATTTATTCCGATTTTATTTCCATTTTCTGAAACATTTGTATTTCTAATAGCAGGATTCATTTTGAATTGGTGTTTATTTTGGAAGTATTGACCAATTTCTAAAAGAATTTTTTTCAGAGTTATTTTTAGCCGCGAACATAACTCCAAATGGTAGATTTTTATCACTCAGATATGTAGGTAAAGAGATTGCTGGATTTCCAGATAAATTAAATACCCAAGTATATGGAGAACGTCTAGTCATTGGTAACCATTGTTTAGTTAATAAATTAAATCTTTCTTTTGGATCTTTAATTTTGTTAATATTATATAGTTGTTCTTCAACTTCTGGATCTACATAAGGATCAATCTTTTTGTCATTTGATGGAGCGGTAACCGCGTTAGTTGGAACTAAGAATAGATCATATTTTTTATAAAATGCATTCATTTGATCTATAAATGTAGATAATGGTTTTACTGAAGAAATATCAGTGTTAGCATTTGGACCCATATAAGAAGATGTTCCTAATGCATAAGTCGCAGGATCTAGTTGACGTTTGTTTTGTTCTGTTACATTTTTAACAGCGGCAACATAACCTTCTTCACCAATAGCACCTACAGTATATGTTTTAATTCCTTCGTATCCATCGATAGGGAATTCTTTAACCTCTTCAACAGTAAATCCTTCTTTTCTTAGGAAGTCAACTGTTTGTAAAATAGCTTTTTTACCAACTTCACTTAATTCAAGATCTTTAAGAGGAGTTTTAAGAGTATATGCAATTTTTAATTTTTTAATATCTTTAGGTGGTTCGATTAACGTTTCAGGTTTGCTAATCTTAGTTTTATTAAAGAATGCTTTAGCATCTTCGATAGTTTTTACTAGAGGGAATTTAACCACGTGTCCAGTAGGTTTTAAACCGATAAGACCAGTCCATGAAGAAGGAATACGGATAGATCCTCCAGCATCACTACCACTAGCTATAGGTACCATACCACTAGCTACGGCTCCAGCACTACCACCTGAAGATCCTCCAGTATTACGGCTAGAATCCCATGGATTACCAGCAGGTCCAAATAATTTTGAATCAGTAATATTTCTAGTACCAAGTTCAGGAGTGTTAGTTTGTCCAAGGATAACAAAACCTAATTTAGCAAATTCTGTGGCTACAGGACCACTCTTATCTGCTATTTTTCCTTTATTTAGATATACTCCTTTAGTATAATCACCATTTTTTAATTCATCAAGACCTTTGATTAAAGTTGGAACACCTAAGAAAGGTTGTTCTTTCCAATCTACAGGATTAGCAGCTAGTTTACCAGCGCTAATACGATTATCAATTTCTTTAGCTGTTCTATATGCTTCATCAACAATAGCTTTTGGAATTTTCCCATTTTCTGTTGTTAGTACAGCATTTAATTTAGGATTTTCTTCTGCAATAACTTTATAAGCTAAGTCAACAAGTTCTGTACTAGTAACTTTTTTCTCACGAATTAATTGAGCAAGTTCTAAAGCACTTTTTTGCTTATATTCAGCTACAGTTAATGGTGCTTTTGTTTTAACAGTTTCGTTATTAATAACACTTGCACTATTAGATGATTCAATATTAACTGCTGGTTCCGGTTTTACACTGTTAGCTGGACTAGCAGAAGTAGTAGGTGTTGTTTCTGCAACATTATTAGTAGTAGGAACACTAGCAGGTTTTGCACCAGTAGTTTCTGGTTTACTAATAGTTGAAGGTGTAGCAGATTTGTCCTCATTAGCTTTTGCTTGATTATCGTTAGCTAAAACAGGGAATAGCGCTGCAGCTGCAAATGCGGGTATAAGAACGTATTTAATATTATTTTTTTTCATTTTTAACTCCTATTTTAAAATAAATATTTAAATAAATGATTGAAGCTTGAAAAAGCTTCCTAACTACGATTATACTCCGATAGTGAGTATCAATCAAGTAAATAATTTCCTAAAATACAAAAAAAATATAAGTGACTTAATAATATTTTTTTATAATCATATCTTAAGTCACTTATATTTTTTATTTAAATTAATTTGTTATTGTTCTTAAATTAGTATCCTTTTAAGGCGTTCATACGAGCTTCAGATTGTCCTTTACCGTCTTTTTTCTCACCTTTGTATACTGCAGATTCCCATGATCCGTACATAGGGTTAGGGAAGATGATGAATTTATCACCAAATTCAGCTTTTAATTGTTCGAACATTTTATCTCTGTCCTCTTCTGATTTAGTTGAGAATTCAGCGAAGTCAACTAAGTTATCCCCAAATAACATAACAAGGTTAGTGTGTTTTAAAACTTCTTGACGACGTCCTTCTTTAGATTTATCACCTTCTTTTTTGAACATTAGGTGATCGCGTCCTTGAACAGGTAGTCCTTGTGCTTCAAGGTTTTTAATAGTCGCATCTACTTGAGCATCTGTTCTATCTGAGATGTAGTAGATTTGAACTTTGTTTTTATCTGCAAATTGTAAGAATTCTTTAGCTCCAGCTACAGGTGTCGCTTCTGCTTTTTGAACCCATTCATCCCATAATTTAGGATTAAATGCAGTTCCATCTTTAATCATTTTTACTTGGAATGGAATGTTGCTTAATACTGTTTCATCAATATCTAATACGATAGAATAAGGTTTATCAGTAGGATGTTTTAATAATTCTTTTAATTTATTAGTAGCAACGTTATAACCTTGTTGGTATAATGCATCTACTTCAGCAGCGTTTTGATACCATAGTGTTCCCATTGTATTTTCTCTTGATCTAAGTTGATCATAAGTAAGAGTTATTTTATTATCTCCACTCTTATTTTCTTCTTTTTTTCTTCAGTTTTTTGTGCGCATCCAGTTGCAAGAACGACTGTAGCTAATACTGAAGAAATAGACATAACAAGTTTTTTATTTTTCATAATATATATAGCTCCTTTTGTTATCTACATATACAAGTATAAGATATAAATATATAAAATTCAATGTGAAATTATTTTAAAAAAATTTATAAATTAAATATTTTTTTATAGAAAACAGAAGTTATCTAAGAAAACGCTTTATAAAATGATAATTAAATAAAAAATAATAATATTATTTTTTTAGGTGGTTAATTAGCTAATCTTAGAAAATTATTTATATTCTAAATATATAAATAATAGTGAAATATTGCTGAGAAAGAATAATAAAAATCATTAAAATAGCTAAAAAGTAGGAAAATATATACTTTTAGGTCTTTTTAATTACTTTATTTACATATTGTAAAATTAGATTGTTTATTGTACCATATAATTGTACGAGAAAAGAAAATGTTTTCTCAACAAAATAAGAAAGGAATAATATATTATGAAAAGAATATTTAAGTATGTTGCTATATTGCTTACAGCGGTATTAGTTGTTCTAGGGATAACTGCTTGTTCGCCAACTAGCAAACAAAGTACAGAATCTACTCAGGTTCAAGATTTAAGCTTTGATCAATTAAAAGAAAAATCAAAAGGAACTACAGTAAACTTCTACGGTTATGGAGGAAGTGAACTGACTAATAACTGGGTAGATAAAGAACTTGCTCCAATGGTACAAAAGAATTATGATATTAAAGTTAATCGTGTTGGAATGAACATCGATGAAGTGTTGAATCTTATGATTAACGAAGATAAAGCAGGTAAAAAAGATGACGGAAGCGTTGATTTAATTTGGATTAACGGTGAAAACTTCTACACTGCTAAAAAGAATAATTTATTATTTGGACCATTTGCTAATAAATTACCTAACTTCGAAAAATATATTGATGCAAACTCAAATGATGTTAAAAGCGATTTTGGTTATCCAACAGAATTTTATGAAGTTCCTTATGGTAAAGCACAATTTGTTATGATTTATAATTCAGACAAAGTGAAAGAAGCTCCTACAAGTTTAGAAAAATTAAAAGAGTATGTTAAAGCTCATCCAGGAAGATTCACATATGCAGCTATGCCTGATTTTACATCTTCAGCATTTGTAAGAAATGTAATTTCAAATACAGTAGGTTATGAACAATTTATGACTATGGAAGCTGATTATGAAACAGTTAAAAAAGCTGTTAAACCAGCGATGGATTATTTAAAAGAAATCAAACCATATTTATGGAATCAAGGTAAAACATATCCAGCTGATACTCCTGCTTTAGATAATATGTTTAAAGATGGTGAAGTTGACTTTACAATGAGTTACAATCCTAATTCAGCGTCTGCAAACATTGAAAAAGGAACTTTCCCTAAATCAACTAAAACATTCTTATTTGATAAAGGAACTATTGGAAATACGCACTTTGTTGCAATATCTAAAAATTCTAAGAATAAAGCTGGTGCAATGTTAGTTGCTAACCAAATTATTTCTGCTGAAGCACAATTATCTAAATACAACCCATCTGTATGGGGAGATATGCCTGTATTCGATATTAATAAATTGAGCAGTGCAGAAAAGAGCCAATTAGATGGAATTAAACTAGGTGTCGCTACTTTACCACAAAGTGAATTAGTTAAAAAACGTATTCCAGAAATGCCTGCAAAACTAGTTCCAATCTTTGAAAAAATTTGGGAAGAAGAAGTTTTAAATGCTAAATAAAAAAACAAAAATTATAGTTATGGTAATTCCTGCCATAACTATAATTTTATCCATATTATTATTATCGTTATATACAGGAATAAGTCAAAGTTTAGGGTATTTCCCTGAAATAGGCATGACAGATATAACGTTAGATTTTTATAAAAAAATATTGCAATCCAAAACCTTTTTACTGAGTATTAAATTTACTTTTATATATTCTTTTGTATCAGCTATTTTATCTATAATAATAGGAATATTACTATCGATAATTATTAATAAATATAACAGTAAATTAGCTGAAAGAATAATGAATATCCCAATTGTTGTACCTCATATGATATTTGCATTAGTCGTTATTCAATTATTATCACAAACAGGCTTGGTTTCTAGATTAGTGTATAGTATGGGGTTATTGAATAGTCAGGAAAGTTTTCCAATGTTATTATTTTCTGAAAATTCTATTGGAATAATAATATGTTATTTGATAAAAGAAATACCGTTTGTTACTGTAACATTAGTTGCTGTACTGAGAAGAATAAATAGTGATTATTACAAACAGGCTAGAAGTCTAGGTGCATCTAAATTTAATGTCTTTAAGAAGATAACATTGCCATTAATGTTACCAAATATATTTTATATGTTCATTATTGTTTTTATATATGCATTTGGTGATTATGAAGTACCACAACTATTAGGTCCTAGTTCTCCTAAGTCACTAGCAACACTGAGTTATAATGCATATACTAATCCGTTATTGAGCGATAGACCGGAAGCGATGGCATATAATATGGTAATTTTTGGTATTGGTATTATTTCAACAATCGCAATGATATTTATATTTAAAAAAATGGTTAAAGTTGGTGAAATCAATGATTAAAAAGATTTTAGAAGGTAGTATAATTATATTTTTTTCAATATTATTGTTACAATTTGTAGCATGGGCATTTGTTGAAAATTGGAATTACCCTAATATTTTTCCTAGTGAAATTTCATTTAGGATGTGGGATACGGCATTAAGTCAAAAAGAATTATCTATTCTTGGGTTTAGTGTATTACTTTCGATAACAGTAACATTTTTTAGTGTAGTCATTGCTTATCCAATAGCAAAGGCTTTAGCATTATACGAGATTAAATATAAGGGAATTATTAGGTTTATATTGATAATACCATTTTTAATTCCTATGACTTCAATATCGATGGGTATTCACCTATCATTTATCAAGTTAGGTATAGCAAACAATGTAATTGGAGTAATTTTGTTAGAATTATTTGTATGTATACCTTATGCCGTTTTAGGACTTGAACCTATAATAAAAATTGTAGGGGATGATATAGAAAAACAAGCAAGAAGCTTAGGTGCTAGTAGTTTCATGACATTTAGAAAAATTACACTTCCACTTATATCACCAGGTCTGGTAATAACGTCTACTTTAGTATTTTTAGTATCTATTAGCCAGTATTTTGTAGTGTCTTTAATAGGAGGGGGTAGTGTTAAAACATATACCTTAATTATGTTCCCTTATATTTATGCTAAAGATAGACATATTTCATCAATTTATGGAATAATCTTTTTAGTAACATGTATGATTGTAATTATGGTGTTTAGATCCGTGATAAGTTGGATATATAAGGAGAAAAAATGGAAATTTTAACTTTAAAAAATATAAGTTTTTCATATAAGGATAAGGTGATTTTTGACAATTACAATTTTGTGATGAATAAAGAAGAGATTATAGCTATGATTGGTCCATCCGGTTGTGGTAAATCAACCTTGCTAAAAATAATAAATGGATTAGAGACGGACTATAGTGGAGATGTGCTTTTGGATGGAGTTAATGTAAATAACATTCCTGTAAATAAAAGGGATATTGTTCTAATGTTCCAAGATAATTTATTATTTCCACATATGACAATTTTCGAAAATATTGAATTCTCACTTAAAATGAAAAAGTATCCTAAACATGAAATTAAAAAAATGGTAGAGGAAGTTGCGAAGGATATTCATTTACAAGATAAGTTAAATAAGTATCCTAAAGAATTATCAGGAGGACAGCAAAGGAGAGTTGCTTTAGCACGAGCGGTTATATCGAAACCGAAATTGTTATTGCTAGATGAACCTTTTACTGGATTAGATAAAGAGATTAAATTAGAGATAATGAATTTAGTGAAGATTATAAGAGAGAAATATAATACCTCAATAATCTTTGTTACTCATGATTTATCTGAAGCGGAATATTTAGAAGCGAAATACATTGAGTTTAAACAAGGAGAGAGTCTTTAATGAAAGTAATTTATGATTGTGATAATACCATGGGAATTAACTATAGAGATATTGATGATGGATTAACTTTGCTGTATCTTTATAAAAATCCTAATGTTGATTTATTAGGCGTTTCACTTACTTTTGGGAATGATATTTTAGACAAGGTAATAGAAAGCACAAAGGTATTAGTTTCTAAGTTTAATATAGATGTTCCAGTTTATTTTGGGAATAAAAATGAGGAGAATTTTTTAGAAAATTCTGCAGCAAAGTATATTGTAGAAGAAACGAAAAAATATCCAAATGAAGTTACAATTTTGGCAACTGGATCTTTAAAAAATATTGCTGATGCTTATCTTTTGGATAATAAAGTAGTTGAGAGAATAAAAAATATTGTAATTATGGGAGGTATTACTGAACCATTAATAATAAATGGAAAGGTAATGAATGAATTAAATTTATCAGTATCCCATAATAGTTCATTTAAGGTTCTTTCAAACGTGAAGAGTCCAGTTATCTTAACGGGAAATACTTGTTTAGAGTCTAAATTATTTTTAGATGAAGTTAAGTAGTGACCGCCATCCTTGCGCAGGTTCTTCACGTAACCGAACCACTTCTTGCCGGCCTTGAGGGTGTCCCACAGGTCTTTGAAGGCGGCTGCGGGCATGTC
>CAKMQF010000115.1 GCA_927911745.1 uncultured Gemella sp. | reverse complement strand
ATCCCTGCACCTGAACTCGCTATGTCAAGCGTCATCACAGGAGCAGAAATCTACTTGCCACTGGCAGACCTCCTCAATGTCGAAGAAGAATTGGCTCGTCTCGACAAGGAACTGGCTAAATGGCAAAAAGAACTGGATATGTCGGTAAGAAGCTCTCTAACGAACGCTTCGTAGCCAATGCCAAACCAGAAGTCGTCCAAAAAGAACGCGACAAACAAGCCGACTACCAAGCGAAATATGATGCGACCGTAGCACGTATTGATAGAGATGAAGAAGTTGGTGAAATAAGTAATTATATAAATATAATAAAACGCAGTGTAAAAACTGTGTTTTTTTGGTATAATGCTTACAATAGTAACTGTAATCAGGAGAAAAATTAATGGAATTAAAACAAGCTACTATTTATACAATTGATAGGCAAAATAATATTACAATAAAAAATATACCAGATGATAGTATAAAATTTGATGATTACTTTCATGAAATTCTTATCACTATGGCAGATAATAAAATTGTTAAGAACTATAAATCAAAGGCAGCAACGACGCAAGTCTTAAATTGTATTAAAAGATAATAGATAATCAAAACGAACCAACTGATTGTGAAGTATTTTTTTGAATCAAATTTCTAAAAGGTTGTTGGAGAAAGAATTGTGGGCACAAAGTAAAATAGAAAAAATGCAAAAATCTGTTCAAGTTGGGTCACTAATGCAAGCTTTGTTCTATGATGGTGATAACGAAAAGATATATGTTTTTACTTGCAAAAAGTAGCTCACATTGTTTTTGTGAATCAAGTAGGTTTATCAGATACACAAGGTTTTCCAAAAGATATTAAAATTTACAAATCGGCAACTTTTTATATTGATGAAACTAGTAACGAAGAGATTGGAGTTCAACTACACCAAGATACAATTACTAAGTATTGGTATGATGAATTTCTTGAGTTAATTGAATTGACTAATGATGAGGAAAACACAAAAAACGCTTTTAATGCTATTGATGGTTTCTTGAATAGAAAAATTAAGCAAAAATATCCAAAAGATCGAGCATTTTTAAGGAATTCTTTTATCCATTATTTCAGAACAAATGCTACTATGGATTATGATTCTATGATCGATGATATTTTTAATGATTATTCTCCTATTGATGAATTATTTCCAAGAGAACAATTTAAAAATGAATTACTTGAATTACCAGAAAAGAAAAAATTTGAGAGGAATTTTCAGGTAGTTGCCGATATTGTAAAGGCTAGAATCCGTACAAATTATGAAGTATACCCGGGCATAAGATTAACAGTTTCAGAAAATAGAGAAGTTATTGAAACTTATATTGAACAAGGGAAAAAGTATTTAAAAATACAAGTTACCGATGAAACGACTTATTTAGAATTTACGCATAGAAATGACAATATATGATATTCTATTAGAAAAATTTAAAACTGATGATGATCGACTTTATTTTGAAGCTAAACAATCATTTTCTCTGAAAGCACTACCTAGGATTTCGTTCTTTAAAACTCTTATAAAAGCAGTATCAGAACGAGATAAAATAATAATTAATTTAACTAATGATGCAGGGCGAGAGCTGCGGATTGATAATGTAACACAGAATGATGTTTATATAGATTTTATATCTGATTCTGATCAAATTGATGTAACTATTTCTATTAATAAGAATGTTTTAAATCATACTCTATCAATCTTTAATTACAATAAGTTTATTGATAATCTAAGCAAACTTGATAACACTGATTTTCTGAATTTTTTAAGTTCGATAATAACTAGCAATACAGAGTATATTTTTTTTTGAAGTTTATGATAACGATATGCTTGGTAAAGCATATCGAACAGAAACTATATTTTTTAAATATTATGAAGATAAGTGTTTTGAATGTTCGAAAATAAATAGATTAGAATTATTTTCGAAAGTATTGTTTACTAATAATTTTTTTAATTTAAATGAGTTTCCCTTACTTCCAAATGATTTTCATATAGTCAGTAGTGAGTTCGACTCTAGAATAAAAGAATTGTTTCAAAAATGGGAGATACTATTTTCATTTATCTATCTAGCTTCTTTTTCATTTCTTCACAAAGAGAAATTAAATTTATCGAAAAATGCAACAAAGAACATAACAGATGTTATAAATATAAATCAATTTTCTTTTTTATATACTAAAGAAATATATGATATTTTTAGTTGGATTTACCATGATGATATTTATCTGGATAAACTTACAATAGCAAGAGAAGTGATAGAATCACCAACATTTCATTTTAGTGATTTAAAATTAAGTGTGAGAGATATTTCAAGGGCTTATAATTTATATATAAAAAATAATGTGAGCGAATATCTAAGTGCTAAAAAGGATATAGGTGATTTTATAGTACATACACTGTATGAAATGGATCAGTATCGTAATGTTATAATTGGTAGTTTTAGTAATAACTTTGTTGCGTTAGTAGCATTTATTACGACTACTATGATAGCTAATATTGTATCTGATTCTCCTCTAGATAATATTTTTAGTAAAGATATTCTATGGTTGTTGCTGTTCGCGCTGCTAGGTTCTTTAATTTATTGTTATTTATCTAATAAAAAAATTTAATAAAGATATAACAGATTTTAATAAAGTCTTTGAGAGATTAAAAAATAATTATAAAGATATTTTGACAGAGGAAGATATTGGTAGTTTATTTTCTGAATCTGAATTTAAACAGCAAGTCGAAAATATATCAGAGATTAGACTGAATATAAATATTATTTGGATTATATCTTCTATTGTACTAATTTTTTTAACTGTTTTTGCGTTATATAAGAAATATGTTTAATCTATTTTGGGAATGCGAGGATTTACATACCAGATTTTGTTAGTTCGAACCGACCTGAGAAGTACAATATTGTTACTTAATTTCATATACCATTGCATCGAATTCATCTGGATTGATACCGAAAATCCACCAAGCGACACCATCGGCTGGATAGCAAAGAAATAAAAAGTCCCGTCACTTTATCTCATTTAACCTTTGACTATTCTGCAAAATTATCGTAAAATAAAGAGTAAATGATAAAATGAGGTCAGAGTCTGTTCGCTCTGGCGATAGTAGTATAAATTGAGGAGAAACGCTTTGGAATTAGAAGTATTTGCTGGGCAAGAAAAAAGTGAACTATCTATGATTGAGGTAGCGCGTGCTATCTTGGAACTTCGTGGTCGCGATCATGAGATGCATTTTAGCGATCTTGTAAACGAAATTCAAAACTACCTTGGACATCAAACAGCGATATCCGCGAAGCCTTGCCTTTGTTCTATACAGAGTTGAACTTTGACGGAAGCTTTATCTCTCTTGGAGATAACAAATGGGGCCTTCGTTCATGGTATGGAGTGGATGAAATCGATGAGGAAATCATTGCTCTTGAAGAAAGTGACGATGAAGAAGTAGCACCTAAGGCTAAGAAAAAAACGTGTTAATGCCTTTATGGATGGAGATACGGATGCCATTGATTATGGTGCAGATGATCCAGAGGATGAGGACGCCTACGAAGAAGATCCAGCTCTTTCTTATGATGATGAAAATCCAGACGTGAGAAGAACGAAGTAGAAGCCTACGACGCTGAAATCAACGAAATCGCACCAGATGA
>CAKMQF010000114.1 GCA_927911745.1 uncultured Gemella sp. | reverse complement strand
TATATAACTCATTAGACAAAGAAGAAAAACAAATACTTACAGATGCATGTAAGATATTCGTTATTAAAAAGGGAAAAAAGTAGCACTAGCTAAGGGAGAATACTCAAATATCAAAATAACTACAGTAACTGACCTTAAGATAGCTAAGAGTATGCTAGAGGACGAGTAATATGATAAATCAAATATATCAATTAATTAAACCGAAGTTTATTAATGTAAAATACAACGAAGAGAATATAAATGATGGTGATAAAATCGTCATCCGTCCAAACTATATGGCACTATGTCACGCAGACCAAAGATACTACCAAGGGAAAAGAGATCCAAAGGTATTAGCTAAAAAACTACCTATGGCACTTATTCATGAATGTGCAGGGATAGTAATCGCAGACCCTACAGGAACATATAAAGTAGGACAAAAGGTAGTAATGATACCGAACCAACCACCAAGACAAAGTGATGAAGAATTCTATGAAAACTACATGCCAGGGACACACTTCTTATCAAGTGGTTTCGATGGGTTTATGAGAGAATTCGTAGCTCTACCTAAAGATAGAGTTGTAGCTTATAATGATGTAGAGGATTCTGTTGCGGCTATTACAGAGTTTATAAGTGTTGGTATGCAAGCAATGGATAGATTCTTAAAGAATTCACATAGTAAAAAAGATAGAATAGCGGTAATCGGTGATGGAAGTCTTGCTTACGTTATGGCGAATATAATAAACTACACTCTTCCTGAGTGTGAGATAATCGTAATAGGTCGCCACTGGGAGAAACTAGAACTATTCAGTTTCGCAAAAGAAAGATACATTACTGATGATATTCCTGAAGACTTAACTTTCGATCACGGTGTAGAATGTTGTGGTGGAGATGGTAGTGGTTATGCGATAAACGACTTAATCAAGTACATCAAACCACAAGGAAGCTTAGTACTTATGGGAGTTAGTGAATATAAGGTAAATATCAACACACGAGATATCTTAGAAAAAGGACTAACACTAATAGGTTCATCACGTTCAGGTAGAATCGACTTCGAGAAAGCTATTAAGATGCTTAGCAACAAGAAATTCGAAAGAAGATTCAAGAATATTATTGAACTTGAACAACCTGTGAGAAATATTAAAGACATTCATAGGGTATTCGCAACAGACTTAAATACAGCGTTTAAGACAGTGTTTAAGTGGGAGATATAGTAAAGAAAGTTTTTTCTTTTGATAATTAATACAATAGAATAAAATTATTTAGGTGATTCATGGAAATCTATTAAGATGGTTTTCTGAGTCACCTTTGTATCTTGTAATATTAAAACAAGTAATATTATTTCTATGAATTACCACATTTTGTGTTATAATGCTAAGTGATGAAGAATTAAAAAATATTTATGTGTGTTTTTAAAGAGAACAAATTTTAATTCAAAGGGTATTTTTTAGATGTTAAAAAGGAGAACAGAGTGGATATTTTTATATTATTACTAATTTCATTATTTGTTTATCTTATACCAAGAACAGATGTCGATTATTTAAGTAATAAATCAACTAAATCACTAAAGGGACTCTTAGCTTTACTAATAATTTTCCACCATATTTCTCAAAAAATTACTGCTGGTGAAAATTTTTCGAATTTTGAATACATGGGACGATATGTCGTTGCATTGTTTTTCTTTCTGTCTGGTTATGGATTGTATTTCCAGTATAGTAACAACGAAACTTATATGGAGAATTTCTTAAAGAAAAGATTGGTTAGAATATTTATACCGTTTTTTGTTTTTATAGTCATTTATGTTATTTATAGAGCGACATTAGGCGAAGTAGTTAATGTAGATTTTTTCCTATCTTTCTGGAAAGATCACAGCAATATAATTTACAATGGTTGGTTTATCAATAGTATAATAGTTTTATATGTTATTTTCTACGTTTCTTTTGTGAATAAAGATTCAAAAATATCTGAATATAAACTAGTATTTCTGACGTTAGTTTATATTTTTTGGAAAGCATATCAAGATCATGGAGATTGGGAATATGTTAGTATAATGGCATTTTTATTAGGTGTATTCTGGATGAAAAACAGGGTTTCTATAGATAAGCTTCTAGAGAAGAATTATTTTATTTTTCTAGTTTCATTTAGTATACTAATGTACGTATTTCATCATTATGAAGTTATTATGAAAAATATTGGGATTACAAATAAATATGTTTATTATGGAATAGTTGGAAACTTATGCACGATGATTTTTGTAGTTTATTTCTTACTGTTGGCAAATAAACTCAACTTTTCGAATAAATATCTTGATTTTTTAGGAGATATATCATTTGAAATATATATGATTCATGGCTTAGTTATGCATTATCTTGGTAAGTTTTTTGTTTCATCAGGTGTAAATGATGTACTTTATACTATTGTTGTATTATTTGTTAGTATCATTTTTGCATATTATATAAAAAAATTAATAATTATTATTGAAAAGAATATTATAAAAGCTATTTAATATATTTTAGAAATAGGATTAGAGAGTGACTCAACAAAATCGATTTTTTAAAATCATGATTTGGTAATAGCCCCCAAAATTT
>CAKMQF010000113.1 GCA_927911745.1 uncultured Gemella sp. | reverse complement strand
ATTACGTTCATTGATATTTTGGTCGTTTTGTCAACAATCTGAAGAAATCATCTCATTTTTTGAGATGATTTCTTTTGTTTATTATTTAATTCTACGTTTTGTAAAGATTGAGTAAATAATACTAATTACTAATCCAACAAGTACTATCGAGATAGCTACATAAAAGGCCTCTGTAAAATCTCCATTATTTTTAGCGGCAATTCCAGCAGCGTATTTAGGTGCGAAGAATGCAGCTGTAGAAAATCCTATAAAGACAATCCCGTAGTTAACTCCTTGGTTTATAGGACCGAATGTTTTCATTACTAATGGCGCGAAAACTCCCATAATTCCACCAAAACATAGACCAAGGAGAACAAGACCGACTGTCAGACCAACTGTAGTTCTAATGTTAACTAGAGTTAATAATGAAATAGCAATTACCGAATAAATCGCGATAAGTGTTTTTTCATGTCCTATTTTATCTGAAACAACCCCCCATACAACACGTCCAAATGTGTTAGAAAGAGCATAAATACTAACAAAAGTTGCAGCAACTGAAGCAGATAATCCGAACATAGTTTGGCTGATTACTGATGCGTTTGATGCTACCATAAGTCCAGAGAATGCTCCAATAGCAAACATTGAAATAATAAAGTAAAATGATAAACTCATTAACATTTGTTTCCAATCTTTATTAGCAGCCTCTTGTTTAATTTCTGCAACAGGTTGAATCCAACCTTCAGGTTGATAATTCGCAGGAGCAACTTTTATGAAGAATAGAGCTATTATAATGATTACTAAGTACACACTACCTAAGTAGATAAATGCATTGTGTACTCCATAATTAGCTATAAGACTATGTGCGATTGGAGCAGCGATAACACTAGCCCCTCCCATTGCTCCTGTAATTAAACCAGCAGCTAATCCTCTTTTATCAGGGAAGAATCTAAGTGCATTACTTATAATTCCAGAATATGCAAATGCTTGTCCAACACCAGATAACACGCCATAGCTAAAATATAACATTCCTTTTGTAGTAGCAAATCCAGTAAGAATAAATCCAACAGCAAATAAGATTCCCCCTAAAATAATAGAGATATTTGCTTTTCCTTTATCTGTAATAAATCCTCCTAGAATAGTAGGAATAGGAGCGATAGCAGCGTTAATAGTAAATGCTAGCATAACATCTGGCATACTCCATCCTTTAGAAACACTTAGAGGTTTTGCAAAAACACTAAATGAATATAGTGAACCTGCACATAGTAAAATTGCCATTGAGGCGAATAAGACAGTCCATCTTGTATTTTTGTTCATTCAATCATCCTTTCAATATATATTAGCATGATATTAAAAAATAATAATATTAAAAAAACGGCTAAGCTAAAGCTAGTCGAATTATTTTAAAAATATTATGATAACAGTTTATAAAAATTCTTATTTTAAAAATAGCAATTTTCGTTTTTAATATCATGTTTAATGAGTATATTCTAGCATGAATATTAAATGAAAGCAACATAAAATACTTTATATAAAAGAGAAAAATAAATTATATGAATATTAAGAATTGTATAGGTTGTTTGGTTTAAATATAATATAGTTATTCTATGAAAAATTAATAGCCATAGTCATTAATAAAAATTATTAAAAGTTTGTTGCATTAAGCCTTTTATGATATAATGAAGTGTGTTACATAGGAGGAATTATGTTTAAATTTTTTAGAAAAAATGAATTAGTGGAAAAAAATGACAAACAAGAGTTAAAAAAAATTCCGACACACGTTGCTATTATAATGGATGGTAATGGACGTTGGGCTAAAAAGAGAAATATGCCTAGAATTAAAGGACACTATGAAGGGATGCAAACTGTAAAAAAAATAACAAAATATGCATCAAAACTAGGTGTAGAGTATCTAACATTATATGCTTTTTCTACAGAAAACTGGGCGAGACCTAAAGAAGAAGTTAGTTATTTAATGGATCTTCCTGAAAAGATGTTCAGTAGTTTTATGCCGGAACTTATGGAAAATAATGTAAAAGTTGAGGTTATTGGTGTAGTAGAGAAACTTCCTGAAAATACTAGAAAAGCAGTAAATGATGCAATTGAGCAGACAAAAAATAATACTGGATTAAAATTAATCTTTGCATTGAATTATGGTTCTAAAGATGAGATGTTAAGAGCAATTAAACAAATTACTAAAGACGTGCAAGATAATAAATACAGTATAGATGAAATTTCTGAAGAACATGTGAGTCAAAATCTATTTACATCTAATACTCCAGATCCTGACTTATTAATAAGAACTTCGGGAGAACAAAGAATTTCAAACTTTTTACTTTGGCAAATTGCTTATAGTGAATTCTTGTTTACTAAAGTGGCATGGCCGGACTTTACTGAAGAAGAATTTTACAAGGCATTATTAGAATATCAAAGTAGAGATAGAAGGTTTGGAGGTTTAAATGAAGACTAGGGTAATAACAGCCATAGTGGCATTAATTGTTTTCCTACCATTACTATTTTTAGGTGGAGATTATTTTAAATTTACAACATTCGCACTAGGTGTAATGGCTATGTATGAAATAGTAAGAATGACTTTTAAAGAAACCAACCTAGTAGTTTTAGGGTTATCTTCTTTAGCAGGTGCATTACTATTTTTAAATGAAGAAATTACACAGTTACAACTTTATGGATTACTTTTTTTAATTTTAGTTGGTATGTTAGCGACTGTAGTTGCAACAGGTCATAAAATTAAATTAGTTGAAATTGGTTCGATTATATTTGTAACTGCCTATATTTTTATAGGATTTTATTGTTTGTTTATGATAAGAAACTTGAGCTTATCGCATGTAGCTTATTTATTACTTACAATTTGGTTTACTGATAGTTTTGCCTATTTTGGTGGAATGAAGTTTGGGAAAAATAAACTTTCACCGAAAATAAGTCCTAACAAATCAATTGAAGGTTCAGTAATAGGTAGTCTATCATCAATAGTAATAGCGTTATTGTTCTTCTATACAACTAATATATTTTCTAGCCTATTAGTTGCGATTGCTATTACATTGGTAGTTAGTGCCGTTGGTCAATTTGGTGATTTAATTGAATCAGCATACAAAAGAGAATATCAAGTAAAAGATAGTAGTAATTTATTACCAGGGCATGGTGGTATTTTTGACAGATTCGATTCTGTTATTCTATCAGCACCATGTTTAATAATATTACTAAGTTTATTTTAAAATATAGAGAGGGGTATTAGATGCAAGGTATTATAGCATTTATATTAATATTTTTTGTAGTAGTAACTATTCACGAATTCGGTCATTTTATAGTTGCTAAAAAATCAGGAATATTGTGCCAAGAGTTTGCAATAGGAATGGGACCTAAGATATTTCACAAAAAAATAGGGGAGACTAACTTTACGATTAGACTTCTTCCTGTTGGTGGATATGTAAAAATGCCGGATAACGTTTTTGATTTTAATAATGATATGTCGGTATATGACCTAAAAAAAGGAATGAAAATTAATTTAAAACTAGATGAAAATGATAAGGTCGAAAAAATAGTTTTAGATAAAAGTAATGATATGGATTTACTTCCATTAGAATTAAATGAATTTGATCTAACAGAAAAATTATTCGTAGAAGGTTTTGTTGGTGATAAAATAGAACGTTATGAAGTAAGAAAAGATGCATGTGTTGCATTTGGTGGAATGGAAGAGCAAATTGCTCCAGTAGAAAGAATGTTTTCTTCACACTCATGGGGGAAAAAATTCTGGACATTATTTGCAGGACCATTAATGAACTTTATATTAGCGCTAGCAATTTTCTTAGGTATTTCAATTTATAGTGGAGTACCATCTAATACTACGCGTTTAGGTGAACTAGCTTCTAACTATCCGGCTTACTCATCAGGATTAAAACAAGGTGATGTAGTTGAGCAGGTAAATGGTAAGAGTGTTACAACATGGAAAGAAATGACTAATGAGATAGTAAGTTCTAATGGTTCTGAGCTTACATTAAAAGTTTCACGTGATGGTTCACAACAAGAAATTAAAGTTACACCAAAAGAAGAAACAACTGTGGAAAAAGGTAAAGAAGTTAAAACTTATAAACTTGGAATAAACCAAGCGTATGAGAAAAACTTAGCTGGTTCAATTAAGAGTGGTTTTGAACAAACTCTATATTATGGAACTGCGATTTTCATGGGAATTATTAATCTGTTTGCTTCATTGTTTAATGGAGGATTTAGTTTAAACCAACTAGGTGGACCTGTAGCGATTTATGAAATGTCTTCTGCAGCTGCACAAAGTGGTTTAATTACAACATTAAAATGGACAGGAATTTTAAGTGTTAACTTAGGTCTTATGAACCTAATTCCTATTCCGGTTCTTGATGGTGGACGTATCATATTCGTAATTTACGAAGCAATCTTTAAAAAACCAATTAATAAAAAAGCTCAATATTACTTAACTGTAGCGTTTGGATTATTAATGGTTGCGTTGATGTTAGCAGTAACATGGAATGATATCCAAAGATTATTTGGAAAATAGATAATGATTATAACGAGAAGTTGGTTTACTTCTCGTTATTTTTTTTATGAGCATTAAAATATAATGCGTTATTATCATTTTTTATTAGTAGTAATTGGTTCTAGGAAGATTTAATATTTACTACTATTTTGATTGTTTTTAATATATAATATAATAGAGATAATTTATAGGAAAAGGTGATAATATGGTTAAATTTTTACATACTGCTGATTGGCATATTGGAAGAAAATTACAAGGATTAGATTTATTAGTAGATCAGGAGTTTGTGTTTGAGAATTTAATAACTGAGATTAAGAATATTAATCCTGATTTTTTAATTATTGCAGGGGATTTATATGATAGAAGTGTTCCTAGTAAAGAAGCGACTACACTTCTACAAGAACTTTTAGTTAAAATTAATATAGAATGTAACATACCAATTTTTGCCATTAGTGGAAACCATGACAGTAGAGAAAGATTAGCTATAGGTGAAGCTTGGTTTAGCAAGCATAAATTTTATCTTCATACAAGATTAGAGCAAGCTTTTGATAGAATTTCTTATGAAGATGCTGATATATATTTATTACCATATTTTGAACCCTTTGAAGCGAGAGAATATTTTGAAGACCCTACATTAACAACCCATAATGCAGCAACAAAAAGAGTAATTGATGAAATTTATAAAAATTTAGATACTAATAAGACTAATATTTTAGTAGCTCATACTTTTGTATCGGGAGGATTAGAGACTGATTCTGAAAGAGAAATATCTGTAGGAACTGTTGAAAATGTTGCTGTGGAAGTCTTTGACAAGTTTGATTATGTAGCTCTAGGTCATCTTCATAATCCGAATGCAATAAAAGAGACGCGTTTAAAATACAGTGGAAGTCCAATGGTGTATTCATTCTCTGAAGCTTCTCAAACCAAAGGTATAAGGCTTATAGAGGTAACAAAAGAAAACTATAGTGAAGATTTTATTCCATTAAAACAAAAAAGAAAGCTACATAATATTAGTGCATCTTATGAAGAAGTTTTAACGAAAGAGTATCAACAAAAATTATGATTGTAAAAATGATTATTTTAGTATGGAACTGAGTGGTTTAGAGGGGATTACTGATCCGTTACCTAGAATTAAAGAATATTATCCTAATACTCTGATACTAAAGCAAAAAAGAAATACTGGTATCGATAATGAAGTGAAATTAGATAGAGAGATGTTAGCTAAGAGTCCTTTACAGTTAATAGAGGGATTCTATAGTGAACAAACTGGTAGTGAATTAACTGAAAGTCAAAAACAAGTACTAGTAAATATTATAGACAAGGTGAATCAAGATGAAACCAATTAGATTAGAATTAAAAGAATTTGGTCCATATAAGAACGAAATAATAGAATGGGATAAAATAATAAATGAACCTATATTTCTAATAACAGGAAAAACTGGGTCAGGGAAGTCAACACTATTTGATGCTATTACGTATGCATTATACAATAAGACAACCGGGGGAAAAGATATAGCCTCACTAAGAACGAAGACAGCCTTGGATAAGGATAAAACACAGGTTAACTTTGATTTTGAATTAAGTGGGAAAAAGTATAGAATTGAGAGAACTCTGGCTTATTGAAGCTGGTAATAAAAACTTAACATCGGGGAAAGTTGCTTTAATGCAATATAATAATGAAAAATTAGAAGTAATTGCCTCAAAAGAACAAGAGGTAAAAGAAAAAATAGAAGAGTTGATAGGTTTAGACGATAAGCAATTTTGTCAAATAATTATTTTACCTCAAGGAAAATTTAAAGAGTTCTTATTATCAAAATCAAGTGAAAAAAAAGAAACTTTAAGATCCTTATTTAATACTTACTTTTATCAGAAATTCGTGGAACAACTGCAAGAACAAGCCAAAAAATTAGATAGTTCACATAAGCAGAAAGAAAAAGAGTTGATTACTAGATTTGAACAGTTTGATATTGAGGAAGAACTTACGAAGTTTGAATATTTAAAAGACGAAAATTTTGAAGAAATACTAAGTATTATTCACTCACAAGAAGAAATAATAAAAATTGAGAAAAAAGAATTATTAAAATTAGAACGTAGTTTTTCTAAAGAAAAAGAGAAATTTATAGAATTAAGTAAGCTTAATGATAAATTCACTCAACTTAAAACTAACAAGTTAGAACTAGAAGAATTAAGTGAAAAAGAAGACTATTATAAAAGTCTAAGATTAGAAGTAGAGAAGTTAAAAGAGTTACAAAAGAGTAAAGATAAGATTATAGAGTACAGTACTTTATTAAATAAACAATCACAATTAAGAAACCTTGAGAAAGATTTTATTAATTGATACAGACAAATATAAATTAGACTTAGAAAACAATAAGAAATTACAATTAGAATTAAATGCACAAAAAGATAATATAGAAGAACTTAGAAAGGAAACTATTGATTATAAGTTTTTCTATAATAACTTTAATGAATTAAATTCTGCAAAAGCCAACATTGAAATCTATAGTAAAACATTAGAAGAGCTTGCTTTGAAAAAAGAAACATATAAAGAGTTAGATTCTAGGTTGAAAGTTTCAAAAGAAGGCTACTTAGAGGATATTGAGGAGAAAAATATTCTAGAGAGTAGTATTGGTAAGCTAAAATTAGAAATTTTAAAGAAAGAGCAAGATGTAGAAAAACTCGAAGAATATAATAATAAATTTTCTGAAGTAAATGATAAGAGTTTGAAACTTACTCTTGATAAAAAACAATTAGAAGAACTCGAAGTAGAGAAGAAGAAGCTTGAGCAAGAAGTTATATTATTAAATAAGAATAAAGAACAAGAAGTTTTAAATGGTTTTCTAGTGAAATTGCATGAAGGGGATGATTGTCCTTTATGTCGACAAAAGATTGAACACTTACCAGAAATTCCCTCTTTAGAGGCAGTAGATGAAAGTATAGAAAAATCACTTCAAAAAGTTAATAAAGATACAATTCAACTAGAAACCCTTATAAAAAAAGATGAAGAAGAAATAGAAAGAATAAGTGCTCTTCTGAAAAATTTAGAGGATACAATTAACTTTAAAGCTAAGGAAGAACTATTACAATTAGAAGACGAATTAAAGACTGAGAATTCTAAACTAACGGATATTAGTAAAGCAATCAAAATATCTGAGGATAGAATTAAGGACCTTAATCAAGAAATAGAGGATCTTTCAGAGTTATTAAAAAATGAAGATGAGATTAAAACAAAAAATATCTAGAAGCGAAAAATAAAAATAGAACAGTTCGAAAAAAATGTAAAAATTGAGCTAGATGAGTTAGCTGATTATTATGAGAAAATACAATCTCAGGTTGAAGATTTTGATAATAGATGTAACGTTCAGCAAAATAATAGTAATGAATTATTGATAAGAAAAACAAAACTAGAAACAGAACAGAAAAATAATAAAGAAAATTTACTGGAAGTTAGTAAAAGAATAGATAATATTATAGAGAGTTTCAGCGATTCTAAACTCAATAAGTATTACATAACTTTAGAAATGGCAGAAGAAGACATAGCAGAATTGGTTAAATTAGAAGGATTTGAATCTCAAATTAATAAATTTGAAGATGCTAAAAAAATTATAGTAAACATTATAGAAAAACTCGAAGAAGAGTTAAAAGATATAGAACAACCCGATTTAGAAGAAGAGCATCAGAAACTACAAAATATTGAATCTCAAGTTAATGATTTTATAGAAAAAGTTGTAGTGCTTAATACAAGATTAGAAAATAATAAAAAATTATATAAAAAAAATTCATAGTGAATATATTGAACTATTAGAATCATCTAAAGAGATAAGAGAAATTATAGCATTTAGTGATGTTGTTAGCGGGAAAACCGAAAACAGAAAATCATTAGAAACTTATGTTCAAGGATATTATTTAGACTTAATTCTAGTTGCGGGAACTAAAAGATTACTACAGATGACAATGATAGATATAGATTTATTAGACGCGATGAAAAATCGAAAGGTGGAGGTCTTCAAGGTTTAGAGATTGAAATACATGATATATACTTAAATAGTACTCGTATTATTAGTTCTCTTTCTGGAGGAGAATTATTCTTAGCTTCTTTAGCTCTCGCTTTAGGATTAGCAGAAGTTATTCAAAATGAAAGTGGTGGAATATCTCTTGAAACTATCTTTATCGATGAAGGATTTGGATCACTAGATGCTGAAACACTAGATATCGCTCTAACAACGTTAATAGATTTACAATCGTATGGAAGAAATATTGGTATTATTTCACATGTCAGCGAGTTAAAAGAGAGAATTAGACCGAAGGTAGAAGTCTATTCTAAAGATAATTATGCGAAGATTAAAATGACTGGAATATAAAGTAATATAAAAAGAAAGGAGAAAACATGAACTTAGAATTATTAATCGGTCCAAGTGGTGTAGGCAAAACGAACTACATATTAAATGATATTGAGTTAAATAGAGATAATCAAAAAATAATTGTATTAACTCCAGAACAGAATAGTTTTAATTTTGAAAAAATGTTATGTGATAAGTTCGGTGGTACTTTTAATATCGATGTTATGAATTTCTCAAGCCTAACTAGAAGATTATCAAAACAATTGGGAATGGATAATCTTAGTAGGCTAGGAGATAATATTAAACCATTTTATTTCTATAAAGCTGCAAAAAATCTAGAAAATAGTGAGAATTTTTTAGTAAAAAGAATTTTACAAGATGTTAATTTTATAGAAGTTGTAGAAGAAATAATAAATGAATTAAAAGAGTATAACGTAAGTATTAATGTATTAGAAGAGTATTTAGAGAAAAATACTCTTCTAGATAGTAGTCATAGAGAAAAATTGGAATCTATTTTAGAAATATATGTTGAATATTCGAGGTTATTAAAAGAACAAGGTTCTTTTGATAAAGTAGATTATATAAGCGAATTGCTTTTGTACATGGAATACACTGATTTAAGTGATTATATTTTTTATGTGGATGCTTATTATAACTTTACAGCACAGGAGTATTATTACATCGAGAAACTTGCTCAGAAGTCTAAAAAGTTAATAATAAGTGTCATAAGTGATGCAAATAGATATTTTAATTTTGATTTATCACAACTTGTTCAAGGTTATGAACTAGAGAAGATGAAATATAATGACTTTTATCTATCTGATTTATATAGTAAAGAGAAATATAAGCTTGATATTTTTAGAAAATCTCATGAAATTGTTGCTAGTATGAATGAAATAGTGAAAAATAATAATGATGTGAATTTTTCTGTAGTAGCCTTTGTAAAAAAAGAAGAAGTAAATACACTGAAATTTAAAATAAAAGATAATAAAGTAGAGGAATATGAAGAACTGGAAACTTATAAAGGACGTTTTAATGGTGTTTCTAATGATATTCTTGCTGATAAATACTATAAAAACTTCACAGCACAGCATGAGATTGATGATAGTATTGAAATTATGTGTGCGAAAAATAAGGAGTTGGAAGTTAAACAAATTGCTCGTGAGATTGTGAAACTAAATCATAACAATATTAACCAAAATGAGATAGCAATTCTTTATCGTGATAATACATACGAAAATTATTTGAATATTTTTAAAGATTACAATTTAGACGTTCATTTAGATAAAAATATTGAAACTAGTAATCACCGTTTAGTTAAGTTTATACAAGAAACATTATATTTTGATGAAGGTAGTTTTAAAACTAGATTATTAAATCTGTTAAAAACTAGATTAACGAATTTTGAGAACATATATCGCCAAAAGGTTATTGCACATGTTTTACTAGGAGATTCAAATATTGATGAAAAACAACTAGAAAAAGATATTGCAGAGTTAGATGAAACAGTAATAAAGGATAAATTTACAACTAGTTATTTAGTAAAAAATCTTGGAAGAAAATATGGATACAACAATTTATTAGAAAAAGTTAGGATAATTTCAATAGACGATCTTGAAAATATATTAAATGAAAAATTGGTAAATACGCATAGTGATATTTTAAAAGATTACTTTATTGAAAAGACAGGGAAGTATGATTCTGAACAGCTTGAAATTTGTAGACAAGTTTTATTAGAACTTATTAATAAGGTTTCAGAAGTCTCAGCTAAGAATAATCTTCAAGCTAAAAGATATATAAAAAAATTAGTAGATGTTTTTGATCATTCTAAGATTAAAATGTATCTTGATAAAGAAGATGGTGAGTATGATAATATAGAAGAGTTAAAAATTGATAGTATAGATAGACAAGTTTATAAAAAAATTCTCGAATATATTAATGATATAAATGAGAATTTTGGTAGTGAAAAGTTTGAATATAAAAAATTCGTATCTCTATTTAATACTGGATTAACATCTATTAAGTATCGTTCAATACCAGAAATAAATAATTCTATCATTATGTCTACTATGGATTTAGCAAAAGTTGAAAATAAAAAAGTTATCTTCGTTATGGGATTCAACAAAGATGTATTGCCAGTATCTAAAAGTTCAGGATTAATAGACGATAAAGATAAAGAAAGATTAATAAATGATGATATCTTTTTATCACCGACAAAAGAAGCGGCACTTATTGATGAAGAGTTCGTAGCTTACATTGCTATGACAAGAGCTCAAGAGAAAACATATATAAGTTATAGTTTAATTGATAAGAGTTTTAAAGAAAATTTTGCATCTCCATACTTAAATACAGTGAGATCTTTATTCCCAGAATTAGAAGAAAAGCAAACTTCAAAAATCTTAGAGTTTTCTATTGCTGACTATAATTACTATTAGAAAATGTTTCAGAGATAGTTTCAACTAAGGAATTTAATTATTTATTCGCAAAAATTTACCGTAGATTTATGGAAGTGAAAGATAGTAAGACAAAAGAAGTTGAGGTTTTAGTTGAACTTATGATTAAGTTTTTAGAGCAGTATCACCTTACTTCAGAACATGAAAGTTATGAGAATTACGAAGTTCTTGATGAATTAAATGACCGAGTATTTTTCACTAATGATACTAGTATTAAAAATTATTTATCTAAAATAATCAGGGATTATAAGTTTCATCTTAGTTCAGAATATATAGACGAATTTTTAGAAGTTAAGAAAGAAAGTTTTTCTAAGTTTAGTATTTCTAAAATTTCTGATTTCGAAAGGAATCCATATCAATTCTTTGTTAAACGAGTACTTGGAATAGTAGAAGAAAGGGATATTGATATTGATAATCTTGTTACTGGAAAATTCTTCCACGCAGTAATGTCAGAAGAAAAAATTACTAATTTTATAGCTGATTGCGGAAGCAAGTTTGATATAGACGTGCTAAAAGATGAAGATATTACAAAGAGATTTAATATTAAAGAGATCTTGAATGAGGTTATTTATTCTAGTAATAATAAAGATATATTAGAAACATTGAAGTTAATAGAATTGTTAAATACTCATAAATATATTTTAAATAATATGATTATGAGACTTGAAGTAGCTATAGCAATAGAAATAAAATACTTTGCTTTAACGAAGTTTATGCCAACGTTCTTAGAAAGACCATTTACTCTGGAAATAGTAGACAATGTTATTACATGTGAAAATGTCAAAACTGGGGAAGTTAATAAAAAAGAACTGAAACAAAAATACAATATACCACCTATTAAATTCACAGGGGTAATTGACAGAGTAGACGTTAATGGAAAGAATATTTCAATAATTGATTATAAGAGTAGTCAAAGTGATTTTTCTTTAGATAGTTTAGAATTAGGGTTTATTTCTCAGATTTTAACTTATGCATTGGCATGTGAACTGATGTTTGACAGAAATTCAGAAGATATATTAGGGATATTTTATAGAGAAATAGCCAAGTTAGGTAAAGATTTAAAGACCTATAGATTAAGAGGTTTAGCAATAGTGATTTAATATTAGATGATGAATTTTATGAAAAAGCTCCCGAAATTATGTATATTAGAACTACAAAAGCTAAGAAAATTCATGGGGCAGATAGTCATAAAGCATTTACAAGTCCTGAACTTGAAAAATTAGTTAATAAAAATCTTGAAAATATAATGATACTTATAGAAAAAATCTTTGTATTTGATTTCGATTTATCTAACTATGAGGTTGAAAATCAATATTCTGCTGAGAAGGGAACTTTATTTAACTTTGCAAGTAATAGTGATACACGACTTAGTTATAAAGAGAAGGTAGAGCTCAAACCAAAAGATTTAAAAGAAAAGTTACTTAATGACCTGAAATAATCCGATTTTAGAAAAATCTTATGAAAATTGATTTGTTGTTTTGAAAATAAAAGCAATAAATCAATTTTTTTTATAATTTTTTCTATTTTTTAATCACATTTTTTAAGTTTTATATTATAATAATATAAGGAGTATAATGTCGACTTTTTGATATATAGTGATGTAAAATTAAAAGTCGATAAAGAATAGATATAGAGGCAAGGATAAAATAAATATGAAATTAACTTTTTTTGAAAAACTAGAACAGTTTAAAAATAGTTCTAAAGAAGTATATATTAATAATATATATCAGAATGAAAACTTAACATATAAAAATTTAATAGAGTATTCAGATAGACTTGCGTCTTATTTTGAAGAAAAACTAGGTGAAGACAAAAATCCTATAGTAGTGTACGGACATAAACATCCATTTATGTTAGTGTACTTTTTAGCGTGTGTAAAATCAGGAAGAGCATTCTGCCCAGTAGATATAAATACACCGAAAGAAAGAGTAGAAGAAATAGTAGAAACAACAGACTCAAAAGTAGTACTAGTCACAGAAGAAATAGAACTATCTAGAGAAATGCTAGATGTTAAATCAGCTAAAGAAATAATCTCAAGTACTCAAAACGCTATTTCAAAAGAAAACTACGTAAAAGATGAAGATATATTCTATATAATTTTCACATCAGGAAGTACAGGAAAACCAAAAGGAGTATGTATTACATACAATAATTTAAATAACTTCTTACACTGGTACACAGGATACTATGATGAAAAAGAAGAATTAGTGTTCTTAGGACATCCACCGTTCTCATTTGATCTATCGGTAATGTCATTATGGCCGAGTATTTATCTAGGAGCCTCTTTAGTACAAATAGATAAAAAACACCAAGAGAATTTCAAAGTAATGTTTGAAGAACTGAATAAATCAAATGCAACAATATGGATCTCAACACCATCATTTATAGAAATGTGTTTCATAGATAAAAACTTCAATCAAAGTCTAATGCCGAAGGTGAAACAATTCGTCTTTTGTGGAGAAAAACTATTCAGCACAACAGTAGAAAAAATTCATAAAAACTTTGAAGATGCACAGGTAATAAATACATATGGACCAACAGAATCAACAGTAATGGTCACATGGGTAGAAATAACAAAAGAAGTGAATAAAAAATACTATGAGAACCTACCGGTAGGAGAAATAAAATGGGGTACAAAAGTACACCTAGCAAATCCAGATGAAGAAAATAAAGGTGAAATAGTAATCACAGGAACACAGTCGCAAAAGGATACTTTAAAAAATGACGCTATAACAAATGAAAAATTTGGTATAGGAGAGGTAGATGGAAAAGAAGAAAGAAGTTACCTAACAGGAGACTTGGGGTACTTCAAAGACGGTATGCTATTTTGTGAAGGACGCATAGACTTCCAAGTAAAACTACATGGGCACAGAATAGAACTCGAAGACATAGATAACAATCTACTAAAAAATAAAAAAATACGTCAAGCAGCGACAGTGCCAAGCTATGAAGATGGAAAAGTAAAAGCATTGACATCATTTGTAGTATATAACGAAAAAATAGAAAAACGCTTCGAAGTAACAAAACAAATAAAACAAGAACTAAAAAAATTAGTGCCAGAATATATGATACCGAAAAAAATAGTATTCTTAGAAGAAATGCCACTAAACAATAACGGTAAAATAGATAAGAAAAAGTTAAAGGAGTTAGTATAGAATGAACTACTTTGACGGAAATGAATTTTTCTTATTCTTAGCTATAGCACTAATCATAGGCTTTATAATAAACTATCTAGGTAAAAAAATAGAATATTATATATTGGCATTATCAGTAATATTTGCCGTAGTAATATATGGTAAAAGTATCACAATGTTATCTTACCTAGTAGGATTTATTCTATTTGAATACATATTAGTACTAATAGCCCAAAAAACAGAAAGTAAAAAACACTTAAAAATATTAGTAATACTATCAATATTACCACTAGTAATAAACAAAGTATTCGCAACTACACATTTACACCTATTAGCCTTTATAGGAATATCATATATGTCATTTAAGACAATACAAATTATGATAGAAATATCAGATGGTTTAATAAAAGAAAAAATCAGTGCTGTAGAATATGTACAATTCCTACTATTCTTCCCAACAGTTAGCGCAGGACCGATAGACAGAAGTAGAAGGTTTATGGGCGAAATAAAAGAAAGAATGCCGAGGACAGAGTACTTAGAATTAGCTGGAGAAGGAGTCTACAGACTAATATTGGGATTACTATATAAAATAGTATTCTCAACATTAAGTTACCACTACTTAGTAGGTTTAACAAACCATGGGACATTTGTTTATTCATTAAAATACATGTACCTATATACATTGTACTTATTTTTTGACTTTGCAGGATACAGTTTAATGGCAGTAGGTAGTAGTAACATCTTAGGAATAAGAACACCGATGAACTTCAACAAACCATTCCTAAGTATAGACATAAAAGACTTCTGGAATAGATGGCACATAACACTATCAACGTGGCTTAGAGACTTCGTATTCTCAAGAGTCTTTATGGAAGCAACAAAGAAAAAAAAGATTTAAGAAAAGACTTAATACAGCAATGTATGCCTATATGGTAAACATGGTTCTTATGGGATTTTGGCACGGCTTAACAATAAGCTATATAGTATATGGATTCTACCATGGAATACTGATGGCAGGATTTGAATACTATCAGAAGAAAAGTAAGTTTTACAAAAAGAATAAAAACGAAACATGGTACAAAGTACTTAGTTGGTTCATAACGATCAACTTAGTAATAATAGGTTTATATATCTTCTCGGGAGAACCATATAAACTAATAAGCCATGTACTAAAAAAATAATATAGAGTTAGGAGAACAAGGATGATAAAAGAACAAGTATTAGAAATGTTAGAAGAAATCTGTGAAGATGAAGTAGTAAGAGAAGATTTAGACATAAACATGAAAGAAGAAGGGTTGATGGACTCATTAGCTTTTGTAGAAATGTTAGTAAAAATCGAAGAAATTTTCGGATTAAGCATAGCTCCAACAGAAGTAACATATGAAGAAATCGATACCCCAAACAAGGTAATTTCATATATAGAAAATAGGAAATAATAGCATGATAAGATTAAAAGCATTTTTTAATATCAATAGTATTGGTATTAATTACACTTGTAATTTTAGATGTGACCCTCTTAAAGAAGGTACAAACTTACTATAAGTCGAACGATAATAGTGTTAGATACAGTACCTCTTTTGAAAAGTACAAAAGTAGAGATATCATAGTTGAAAATATGACACCAAGAACTTTGTTACTGTTAGGTTCATCAGAGTTAACTACAACAATTAACGAAAATTATCATCCAAAGAAAATATTTAATTACGATGATTTTAATATAATGCAAGTAGGGGTAGGGAACTCTCAAAATATTATACATGCGGCTACTATTGGATCTATAGGGAATGATGTAAAGAATAATGAAATAGTAATGATTCAATCTATTCAGTGGTTTGATAATAAGAATGGTATTTTAAAAGATGCATTTCTATCTAGGATTTCTAGTGAGCATGTCTATAATACTATGAAAAATGAAAATATTAGTAGAGAAACCAAAGAGAAATTTATTAATAGGGTTATAGAACTTTCATCTACAAATAAGGAATTGAATAAAAAGTATAAAAGCTATAAACGTTATTTTTTAGAAGGTAAAGGTAATAAATTTACAGGAGAGTTTATAAAACTTGATAATTACTTTTATGTTTTAAAAAATAAATTAAACTTTTATAAAAATAAAGGTAAAGAAAACTATCCGGTTAGTGGAGAAAAGACACCTGATTATAATTGGGAAGAATTAGATAAAAAAGTAGCTGAGGAAGCTAAAGAAAGAACTAATAACAATGATTATCAAATAGATAATACATATTATGACAAATACATAAGAGTTAAGTATAATCAACTAAAAGATAGTTCAAAGAATACAAAGTATGATGATTCTAAAGAATACGAAGACTTAGATATACTATTATCTATTGTTAAGGACTTGAAGTTGAATATCAAGTTTGCAATTCTTCCTGCTCACGGGAAATGGAGTGACTATACTGGAATAGGTAGTGAAAAGAGACAAGTTGCCTACAATAAATTAAAAGAAATTGCTAAAAATAATAATATAGAGGTAATGGATTATTCAAGTAAAGAATATGAAGACTATTATATGTATGATGCGATGCATCTAGGTTGGAGAGGATGGATTGATTTTGAAAGAGATCTTTACAAACTTAAAAAGTAAATTAAGCTATAAACAAAAATTAACACTATGGGTATTATTCTTTTATATAGTAATAATGGGAATAATAATATATTGTTTTTAACGGATTTTCAAATGTCCAAGAGTATGTATATAGTGAATTTTAGTATAGGGGAACGGATTACCATATGGTAATTCGTTTTTTTTTTGTATATCATTTGATTATGGACATTACACTAGTATATAAATAATCAATAATAATTAATTTTCAGAAAAATTATGAAAAATTACACTCAATTAATTGATTTTATAAGAGAAATAAGGTAGAATTATAGCTATAATAATAAATTAAAAGGAAAATATTAATGAATAGAGATGCGTATTTTTATTTAGAAATGAAAGAGCATGAGTTAAAAGTGCCGTACACGGGAAAAAATCGTCGCATTAGAGTTCTTTTACCAAAAGGCTATGCTCAAGATGAACATAAACACTATCCTGTAGTGTATATGAATGATGGACAAAATGTTTTTTATAGTGGTGAATCATTTAGTGGACATTCTTGGAAAGTGATACCAGCAATAAAAAGAAATCCTGATATGCCAAAAATGATAATAGTTGGGATTGATAATGATAATGAGGGAAGAATGAATGAATATGCACCTTGGAAGTTTTCAAGTTTACCAATATTAAATTTTGGTTTGACATTAGGAGGATTAGGTTCTGAGTATGCTGATTTCTTTGTAAATGTAGTTAAACCATTCATAGATAGTACATATCGTACTAAACCACAACGAGAATATACAGCGATGATTGGTAGTTCTTTAGGTGCTAATATATCACAATATATTGGTTTAGAACATAAAGATGTCGTAGGGTGTCTTGGAGTATTCTCATCTGCAAATTGGTTAAATAAACCAGAATTTGATAGATTTATTTCGAAACATAAAGTTTCAGATCAAAGAGTGTATATTGAAGTTGGAACAAATGAAGGTGATGATACGGATAAGCAATTAGCAAACGGTAACTTAAAACAATTATATATTGATGCAAGTTTAGATTATTATCGTCAGCTAATTGATGCTGGTTTATCTACAAGTGAGTTGAAATTAAATGTTGTAGCTAATGGAGAACACAGTGAAGAGTGTTGGGCTAAATATTTACCAGAATGTTTGAGATTTATAAGTGAAAACTGGTAATAGAATTTTTTAGAAAATGGAGGTTTTAGTATTGAATATAGAGAATTTAAGTCATTATAGTGGAAATTTAGGAAGAGAAATGGTTCTTAATAGGTATGGCCATGCAGGATTACCGATTGTTGTGTTTCCGTCATCAGGTGGAACACACAATGAGTATTATGATTTTGGTATGATTCATGCTTGTGAAAGTTTTATAAATGAAGGAAAAGTACAATTTTTCACATTATCGAGTGTTGATAGTGAATCATGGTTATGCGACTGGAAAATGGTCATGACAGAGCATTGGCTCATACACAGTATGAAAAATATGTCATTGAAGAAGCCATTCCGTTTATTAAACATAAAACAGGTTGGTTCGGACAAATGATGGCTACTGGATGTAGCATGGGAGGATATCACTCATTTAATATTTTCCTACAACATCCAGATGTATTTGGAAAAGTAATTTCACTTAGTGGAGTTTATGATGCTAGATTTTTCGTAGGTGAATATGGAATGATGAGTTAATATATAGAAATTCACCTAGTGATAATATTTGGAATCAAAATGATGGATGGTTCATTGATCACTATAGAAACGCTGATATTATTGTATGTACAGGGTTAGGTCCATGGGAACAAGATGGATTACCATCATTTTATAGTTTGAAAAGAGCATTTGAAGAAAAGAATATTCCAGCATGGTTTGATGTATGGGGCGAAGATGTTGCTCATGACTGGCCTTGGTGGAGAATTCAAATGCCATACTTTTTAGATAAGTTAAATTTATAATAAAGTTAAGAGGAGACAAAGATTTATGAATTACATAGTTATATCACCATATTACCCACACAATTTTCAAAAATTTTCTATTGAGTTAAAAAATCAAGGGATTAATGTACTTGGAATTGGAGAAGAACCATATGAACAACTTGATCAAAGACTTAAAGAAGCTTTAACTGAGTATTTTAGAGTTAATAGTCTTGATGATGTTGATGAAGTGAAACGTGCTGTTGCATTCTTATATCACAAACATGGGCACATTGATAGAATAGAATCACAAAATGAGCACTGGATGGAATTAGATGCTGCACTTCGTACACAATTTAATGTGTTTGGTTTAAAAGAGCATGACCTTAAAAAAACAAAGCATAAATCAGAGATGAAAAAATACTTTGAAAAGCAGGTGTACCTGTAGTGCCAGGTTTCTTAGTGAAAAAAGAAGGTGACATCGAAAAAGGTGTGAAGAAATTAAAACTTCCACTAATTGCTAAACCTGATAATGGAGTAGGAGCATCAGCAACTTATAAGCTTAAAGATAAGAAAGACGTAGAAAATTTCAAAAAAGAATGGGATGGAACTACTCATTATTTCTTAGAGCCTTTTGTAGATAACTCTGACATCGTAACTTTTGATGGATTAGTAGATGCTAAAGGAAATATTGTTTTCTACACTAGTATCGTTTATTACCATACTCCATTAGATTTATTAAATAATAATACTCTTGATTGGGTTTATTATATTGATAAGGATTTAGATCCGAAATTAGTAGAATATGGTAAAAATGCTGTAAAAGCATTTGGTATGAAAGAGAGATTTTTCCATATTGAATTTTTCAAAACTAAAGATGATTATATCGCAATTGAGTATAATAACCGTCCAGCAGGAGCATTTGCAGTAGACGTGTATAACTTTGCGCATTCAACAGATTATTTTAGAGTGTATGCTGAAGTTGTTAATGGAACATTCAATGGGCTAAATGTTGATGAAAAATATGGATTAGCTTCAACGCGTCGTGATTATAAAGATTATGTACATTCAGATGAAGATATCAGAAATAAATATCAAGATAAATTAAAAGCTGTATTAAGAATGCCTGAAGCTTTCGCTGAATTACAAGGAAATACAATGTATGTTCTTGTTGCTGACACTCTTGAAGAGATGAAAGAGATGGAAAGATTTGTAGGGAAATTAAAATAATTTTATAAAAGAAATATAATACTAATGTTTTACAGTTAGTGTAATATTTCTTTTATTTTTATCTCAGGATAAATAATGTGTAATAACCTGTTAAATATACCTTGATAGCGTGTAACATTTCTTGAATTAAAGTAGGAAGTGTGTTAAGATTTAATTGAAAATAATAAAAAGGAGAATGGCATGAAAATATCTAAGGAACATTTAGAACTATTAGCAGAAAACTTTCAAAGCATTGATGAAACAACTAAGGAAATAATTAATTTAGAGGCTATATTAACACTTCCTAAAGGAACAGAGCATTTTTTAAGTGATATTCATGGAGAATATGAAGCCTTTGATCACATTTTAAGAAATGGTTCGGGTATTATTAAAGAAAAACTTAAAGAAGTATTTGGTAATAGACTACCTAGAAAAGATTTAAATCTTTTAGCTACTATTATTTATTATCCAGAAGAAAAATTAAATCTTATAAGAAAAGAATATGATGTATGTGATTATAAAGAGTTTCAAAAAATTACGCTTCTTCGATTATTAGAAGTAACACAAGTAGCAGCTAGGAAGTATACTAGATCGAAAGTAAGAAAAATTTTGCCAAAAGATTTCAAGTATATTATTGATGAATTACTTTATAAAATGCAAAGTAGTGATAAGAATGATTACTATGATAAAATACTTGAGAATATTATTGAATTAGGTGCTGGAGAAAAGTTTATTATAGAATTATCATTAAGTATCCACAAGTTAACAATCGACCATTTACATATTGTAGGAGATATCTATGATAGAGGACCTTTTCCTGATAAAATAATGGATAGATTATTAGACTACCATTCTGTTGATATTCAATGGGGAAATCACGATATGTTATGGATAGGAGCTTATCTTGGAGACAGAATATCATTAGCAAATGTAATCAGAATATGTGCAAGATATGATAATTTAGACATTATAGAAGATAGATATGGAATTCCTATTAGGAATTTATTAAACTTTAGTGAAAAGTACTACAAGGATGATCACTGTAAAGAGTTTTTACCAAAAATATCTAAGGATGATGAGTTGAAATATAGTGAGCATGAAATTATGCAAATAGCTAGAATGCATAAAGCTATGGCAATAATTCAATTCAAATTAGAAAAACAAATTATTGATAAACATCCTGAGTTTGATTTGGAATCACGTGCGTTACTAGACAAAATTGACTTTGAAAAAGAAACTGTAAAAATCTATGGTAAAGAATATCCATTAACGTCATGTAACTTCCCAACAGTTGATAAAGAAAATCCATATTTATTAACAGATGAAGAAGAAAAGATTATTAATAGACTAAAAGAATCATTTATAGCAAGTGAAAAATTAAAAAAACATGTTGAATTATTTATCAATAAAGGTGCTATGTATTGTTGCTATAATGGGAATCTACTTCTTCACGGTTGCATGCCGGTAGATGAGAATGGAAACTTCCAGGAATTTTCTTATGGAGGAAAGAAATACTCAGGTAAGAATCTACTAGACTTTTTTGATAAAAAAAATTCGTAGCATATTTTATTGTGGTTGTAGAGAAGATAATGGGCTGTTCTTTTACTTATGGCAAGGTCGATACTCTCCATTATTTGGTAAATGTGATATGACGACGTTCGAAAGATATTTTATAGAGGATAAATCTACTCATGAAGAAGTAAAAAATGCGTATTATAAACTTAGAGATGATGAAGAGTTTTGCATTAAGTTATTAAATGAGTTTGGGTTAACTAGTGAAGGTCACATTATAAATGGGCATACTCCTGTTAAGGAAACAAAAGGAGAAAATCCGATTAAAGCTAATGGTAGAACGATTGTTATTGATGGTGGGATGTCTAGGGCTTATCATAAAACAACAGGTCATGGTGGTTATACATTAACTTACAATTCTTATGGGTTACAGATAATGAGTCATGATATCTTCCAAAGTAAAGAAGAGTCAATCAAAAATGAGACGGATATTATTTCAACTAAGAGAGTTGTAGATAAATTATGTCGAAAAAAAAGTAGCTGATACAGATAGCGGTGCAAGAATAAAAAAACAAATTGAATTATTAAAAATTTTATTAGAAGAATATCGTCAAGGGGCAATTTGTGAAAGATATTAGTTAATATAAATTGATATTCTGAGTTTCTTTGTATTAAAGGGGGAGAGATGATGAAGATTTTATTAAGTATACTAGAAATTTTAATGATACTAGGAATAATAACAAATTATAAACTATTGAAAAAACGAAAAGAAAATAAAATGATTAATTAGTCATTTGTTTATCAAACTGTTAGATATAAAAAGATACTTGTTAGTATTTTTAAAAAAAGAAGGAGGTTTTAAGCTCCTTCTTTTTTGATATATAAAGTATTGATGTAATGAATATTATTCTTATAAAAGTAGAATATAGTGCAATATATTCAATATTTAATTAAATTTTTAGAAAAAATTAAAATTTTTATTGACAACAATAAAAAAGTATATTATACTAATAAACAGTTAATTGAATATGTACCTCACAAAGTAAGTGAGGTAGAGGTTGCGATTTTTATCAGTAGGGTAATTGAAAGTATAGGACTTGATGATATTACTTGAAAGGAAACATCGCCGAAATGATATTAATCCTATGTTAATATTGTTGGGCCTATATTGAACTAAGTATAGGACTGTCATAGTCGTGAGGCTATGTTGCGCTACTAATATCTTGTTTTGGAGAGATAATGTGAAGTATAACTCCGTGCAAATATGGTAGGAGGTTATGCTTTTTTATTTTATCAAGGAGGTTTTTATTATGACAAACAACAGCAATAACAATAATGCAACAGAAGTAAAAAGAAATTTACGATCACGTCATATTAGTATGATTGCTATCGGAGGATGTATCGGTAGTGGATTATTCATGACAAGTGGTCAAGCAATTCAAAGTGCGGGACCTGGGGGAGCTATCGTAGCTTACCTATGTATCGGGCTTATGGTATATTTCTTAATGACATCATTAGGGGAAATGGCAACATATCTTCCTACATCAGGGTCATTTAGTACATATGCTACACGTTATGTGGATCCTTCATTAGGATTTGCTTTAGGATGGAACTATTGGTTTAACTGGGTAATTACAGTAGCTGCTGATGTAGAATTATCTGCATTAGCTATTAGTTATTGGGAGCCTATGCGAGTACTTCCTCACTGGGCTTGGAGCTTATTATTCCTAGTTATTATTATCGCTTTAAACTCACTTAGTGTTAAAGTATATGGTGAAAGTGAATATTGGTTTGCACTTATTAAAGTAGTAGTAGTAATCATTTTCTTAGTAGTTGGATGCTTAACAATCTTCGGTATTTTAGGTGGAGAATATATTGGATTCAAAAACTTAACAATTGGTGATGCTCCATTCGTTGGTGAAGATTCATCATTATCTGGACAAATCCTTGCAACTCTTGGAGTATTCTTAATTGCTGGATATTCATTCCAAGGTACTGAGTTAATCGGTATTACTGCTGGTGAAAGTGAAAATCCAGAGAAAAGTATTCCAAAAGCTGTAAAACAAGTATTCTGGAGAATTTTAATCTTCTACGTACTAGCTATCTTAGTAATCGGATTATTAATTCCTTATACTTCACCAGATTTATTAGGTGCTGCAAGTGCTGAAGAAATTGCTAAATCACCATTTACAATTGTCTTCAAAAAATGCAGGTTTTGCATTAGCAGCAAGTGTAATGAATGCAGTAATCTTAACATCAATCCTATCAGCTGGTAACTCAGGTATGTATGCATCAACAAGAATGCTTTATGCGATGAGTAAAGAAAAACTTGCGTATCCAATTTTTGGTCGTGTTACTAAATACGGTACTCCTGTTATCTCATTAATCGCAACAGCTGCAGTAGTATTCTTAATCTTCTTAATCCAACTTACAAGTGCTAACGCTTATACTTATATCGTAGCAGCGAGTGGATTAACTGGATTTATCGCTTGGTTAGGTATTGCGTTAAGTCACTATAGATTTAGAAGAGCATTTATCGCTCAAGGTAAAGATTTAAATGATCTTAAATATAGAGCAAAATGGTTCCCTGTAGGACCAATCATAGCTTTAGTATTATGTATCATCGTTATTATTGGTCAAGATACTGAACTTATTACTAAAGGTGTAGTTAACTGGAGTGGAATGCTAACTACTTACATGGGAGTTCCAATCTTCTTATTCTTCTATCTATACCACAAAATTAGATATAAAACAAAAATGATACCATTAGATAAAGTTGATTTATCTCAAGATGTAGATACTAAATAATTAAATTTAATCCTAGTTCAAAATTTGAACGTAGGATTTTTTATATCTAGAAATTGTTTTTTTATATTTGTTTAAAGTACATGGCATGAAAACAGTTGAAAAATATAATAATTTTGATAAAATACGGGAAATTTTCTTGTTTTTGTGGTATTATAAGGGTAGATTAAATTACGAAAGAGGAGGAATTTCTGTGAATCTTGAATATCCATATAGTTATGAAAATGTAGAAGATATGGCGAGTAAATATTTATCAGATGAGCAAATTAAAATTATAAGAAAAGCTTATGAATTTGCAAAAATTGCTCACGAAGGACAATTTAGAAAATCAGGGGAACCATATATATTACACCCAGTTCAAGTTGCAGGAATTTTAACTGAGCTTAAATTAGATTATGCAACAATTTGTGCTGGTTTCTTACATGATGTTGTAGAAGATACCAAGTATACGTTTGATGATATTAAAGAAACATTTGGAGAAGATATAGCGGTAATAGTCGATGGAGTTACAAAACTAGATAAGGTAAAATTCCGTTCTAAAAAGCAATCACAAGCAGAAAATCATAGGAAACTTTTTGTATCGATAGCGAAAGATTTACGAGTTATTTTTGTTAAACTAGCAGATAGACTTCATAATATGAGAACTATGAAGTATATGCGTGAGGAAAAACAACGTGAAATTTCTAGTGAAACACTTGAAATTTATGCACCGTTAGCTCATAGATTGGGGATAAGTTCAGTAAAATGGGAACTAGAAGACACCTCTCTTAGATACTTACATCCATCTCAATATTTTTCAATAGTAGGGATGATGAAACAGAAGAGAAGTGCAAGGGAAGAGAGTATAAAAAATGCATGCTCTAGTATAACGTCAATTTTAGCTGATAATAATATAAAAGCACAGGTTACTGGAAGACCAAAACATATTTATAGTATTTATAAAAAAATGGTTAAACAAAATAAAACTTTTGACCAGATTTATGATTTACTAGCTGTCCGTGTCTTGGTAGATAGCGTAGCAGATTGTTATGCTACTTTAGGTCTTGTAAATAATCTTTGGGTACCTATTCCAGGAAGAATTAAAGACTATATTGCGATGCCAAAACCTAATATGTATCAATCGCTTCACACTACGGTAATTGCACCTGATGGACAAACTTTAGAAGTTCAAATTAGAACTTATGAAATGCATGAAATTGCAGAGAAAGGGATTGCTGCGCACTGGGCATATAAAGAAGGTAAGAAGGTTAATAAAAATAATAACTTCTATGAAAAATTAAACTGGTTCCAAAAAATCGCAGAAAATGATGAGACAGAAGCAACTGCTGAAAGCTTTATGGAATCATTAAAAGTAGATTTATTGAGTGATAAAATTTATGTCTTTACACCTAATAGTGATATTATTGAATTACCTAAAGGTTCATGTATTGTTGACTTTGCCTATGCGATTCACTCAGAAGTTGGTAATAAGATGGTAGGAGCTACTGTAAATGATAAAATCGAGCCATTTGATTATGTATTATCAACTGGTGAAATTTGTGATATTCGTACTAGTAAAAATTCTACTGGACCTAATCGCTCATGGTTAGAAATAGCTACTTCATCTCAGACTAAGTCGAAAATTAAAGCATTCTTCAAAAAAGCAGCTCGTGAAGAAAACTTAGTAAAAGGTGAAATCTTATTAAAAGATGAGATTAAAGCTAATAACTTTGATATAGATGAGGTTTTAACTGAAGAAAATATCGCTACAGCTCTTAATAAATATAAATTTGCTAATCTTGAAGAAATGTATGTTGCCATAGGATATGGTGGAATTACAGCGAATAAAGTCTTTGCAAGATTAACAGAAAAAATTAGAAAAGAAAAGATGACTCAAGCGAAAATTGAGAAAACTTTTCAATGCAGAAGAAAATAAAAAAATAGTAACTGAAACTGGTGTCTATGTTAAAGGTGTAGATAATATTCTTGTAAGATTATCTAAATGTTGTCAACCAATTCCAGGAGATAACATAGTAGGCTTTATTACAAAAGGTCGAGGAGTTACAGTTCATAGACATAATTGTCCAAATTTAAGTGAAGAGGATCATGCAAGATTATTGGATGTTGAATGGGTAGAAAGCTTAAATGCACGTCGTTACAGTGTAACACTACAAATTCACGCTTTTGATAGAGAACTGTTATTGCAAAACGTTCTATTAACATTAAGTGAAAGTAGAGTTGAGATTAAAAAACTTAATTCTGAATCGAAAGCTGATAAAACATGTGTTATTACGATAGGGATATATGTGAAAAATGTTAGTGAATGCGATTATATGATTAAAAAAATTACGACAAATTCAAGACGTATATAGCGTAGAAAGAATAGTTAAATAGGTGGATATATGAAAATTATATTACAAAAAGTTAAAAAAGCTAGTGTGAGTGTTGATAATAAAGTTGTTGGTAGTATTGATAAAGGATACTGTCTTTTAGTAGGAGTTCATAAAGAATCTACTGAGGAAGATGCAAAATATTTAGCAAAAAAGGTAGCACAAGCACGCTTATTTGAAGACGAAAATGATAAAATCAACCTGAGTCTAAAAGATGTTGGAGGAAGTATCTTATCAGTTTCACAATTTACTTTATATGCTGATACGAAAAAAGGTAATAGACCAAGTTTTACAAGTGCTGCTGGTGCGGAAAAAGCTAATGAATTATACGAAAAATTTAATGAATTTTTGAGAGAAGAAGGTGTAACAGTAGAGACTGGTATTTTCAAACAATGATGGAAGTTAATATTGTTAACGATGGTCCTATTACTATTGTTTACGAAAAATTATCAGCAGGAAAATAATTATGAGAATAAAAAGAAGAAATAAGAATGGAATATTATTCGTAATATCTATATTGTTATTAGTATTTGTTGTAGGAGGCGTAGTAACATATATAGGTGAAAAAATGAATTTATCACCTAATTCCGAAAATAATATTACTATTGCAAAAGAAATTGAAATTAGAACAGGACCAGATGATACTTATCCAACATTAAAAAAAGTGACTGCTGGAGATAATGTTGAAATGTTAAGTAAATCTGAAAATTGGTATGAAGTAAAAACGAAGGATAGTTTTGTGGGATGGATACCAGGTTGGAGTATTTTAGGAACTGGTCAGAAAAGTCCTGAAGATCAAAATAAGGAAAAATTAGCTTCTTTTTCAGTCTTATTGAATCCTGTTAATTCACAAGAAGAGAAGATTGATTATAAAGGAATATCTTCTAAATCTTATAATTTGAAACTAGCTAAACAGTTGAAAGAAGTATTAGAAAAAGATGGAATAAAAGTAATATTAACAAGAGATAATGACGATTCGTATCCTTCAAAAGAAGATATTCTAAAAATTGCTGCAGAAAACTCAGTGGAAATGTTAATTGATATTGATACTAATAATGATAGCAACAAAGAAGTTTTTGGTGTAAAAGTATACTATGGAACACAAGAATCATCTATTGTAGCAAGAAGTATTGAAAAAAATCTTTCTGAACACTATATTTCGAAGATATCATCATCTGAGAAACAGGCGAATTTCCCTCAATTAAGTGATAAATTACCTCAAGTGAAATTGATCTCGGCTAATATAGGGAATAAAATTGATGTTGATTTATTAAATAACGAAATAGCTAATAAACAATTTATCGAATCGTTAAGAGATGGTGTAGAGGGATACTTGTATTATTTAATTAATATTGATAATTATAATGCGAAACGAAAAGAACAGTTACTTAACTTACCACAAAAAGGTCTTTCTGTTCCTATGTATTATATGAAACAAGATGCATATAAAAATATAGCTTATGGTCTTGATGGTAAGAAAACAATTGAGGATAATGGTGATGCTATTATCTCGCTTGCGATGATTGCAAAATATATTGGTAAAGATGAAGCAACTGTAGAAGAGCTAGCTTCTTGGGCAGGCAATAAGTACTATATCAGAAATCAAGGAACTCAACCTACGATTATTACAGCTTTTGCTGAAAAAATATAATCTTAAAAGTTGAACGAATCGAGACTGATAAATTAGTAGAAAACTTAGAAAATGCCTTAAGAGATAATAAACCTATACTTGTTAGACTAAAATCTGGAGTATTTGGTGACAGAGTAACATATAAAGTTATTCGTGGTTTTGAAGACGATAAATTCTATATAAATGATCCGAATGACGATGATGTTAAACTTACAAGTTACAATGGTTTTACAGAAAATGATATAAAAAACAACCTTGCTCAAGCTTGGGTGTTTAGTAAATAGAAAAAAAAGATTAACCTAGAAAAATTTAGGTTAATCTTTTTTTAGAATTATTAAATTATCTATTGACTATAAATGTAAAATAAAATATAATAGTTAACATGGTTAACTAATTAGTTAACTTTATTAACTAATTTATAAAAATAAAGGAGGTAGAAGATGGGTAAAAGTGAAATATCATATCATCAGGCAATTGATATGATGGAAGAATTTAGATTAATTATGAAGAGAATTCATAAAAAAAATAATGCTCCTATTAGAAAACCGGAATTTCAAGCGATGCTATTTTTATCTTGTAAAGAAAAGATTACAATGCAGGAGCTAGGTGAAGAACTACATGTGACAAAACCTCGAGTCACAGCACTTGTTGGTGAGTTACTTGAAAAAGATTTTGTAGTCCAAAGTATCGATGAAAAAGATAAAAGAAAAAAATATCTTAGTTTATCTGAAAAAGGAATCGAATGCATAGAATTACATAGAAAAGCCTATGAAGAGTGGTTTAAGTCTATATGGGATAAATTTGATGCTAGAGAAAAGGAAGCTTTTAATATATTATTAACAAAAACAAATCTAGTATTAAGAGAAGAAATACAAGATAAGGAGGAAAACAATGAAACTAATTAAATATTTAAAAGGTTTCTTGGTACCTATGATATTTTTAGTTGCGATACTGGGAGTTCGTGTTGTTGCAGAGCTAGCACTTCCAACATATACAAGCAATATAGTCGATAAAGGTATCCAACAAAGTGGTATCCAAGATGCCGTTCCTAAGAAAATTAGTGAAAAATCATTTAGAGAATTACAACTATTTATGACAGATGATGAAATCAAGAAAGTTACATCTAAATATACAAAAGATGGTGATGTGTATAAACTTGATAGCATTAATGATCAAGAGCGTAGCGAACTAAATGATATTTTTAAAAATGTTATGACTGTTGTATCTGGAGCAAAATCTGAGAACTTAGATCTAGATAAGGTTGCAGAAGGTGTCAAACTAGGACTAGTCAAGAAAGATAGTTTAATTGAACAAAAAAATAAATCAATTAGCGACTTAGGAAGTTCAGCTGATATGATAACAAAACAAGCTGGAGTTCGTTATGTTAAAGAAGAGTATAGAAACAATGTAGGAATTGATACTAATGAGATTAGAAAAAATTATCTAAAAGAAGTTGGAATAATGATGATAATCGTAACATTTATTTCAGGTATTGGAAGTATTATTTCGAACTTTATAGCTAGTAGAATCTCTTCGAAAATAGCTTATAATTTACGAGAAAAACTTTATAATAAAGTACTATCATTTTCTAAACAAGATATTGATAAATTTTCTACAGCTTCACTAATTACAAGAAGTACAAACGATATTCAACAAATTCAAAATGCTTTAAATATGATGTTATTTATCGCAATCTATGCGCCGATGATGGCAGTTTACGGGGTTTATAAAGTTACGCAAACTGATACTGGAATGACTTGGATAATTGCATTAGGTGTAGGTATCTTAGGTTTAACATTAGGAATAATTTCATTCTTAGTAATGCCGAAATTCAAAATTATGCAAAAGCTAATTGATAGAGTAAACTTGGTAACTCGTGAAGCATTAACTGGTATTTCTGTAATTCGTGTTTTTGGTCGTGAAAAATATGAAGAGGAAAGATTCGATAAAGAAAATACAGTTTTAAAAAATGAACAACTTTTTATCAATAGAACTTTATCAGCGCTTATGCCAATGATTATACTAATTATGAATGGTATTGCATTATTAATAATCTGGGTTGGTGGAAAAAATATAGATGCTGGTAGTATTCAAGTTGGAGATATGATGGCGTTTATAACATATACAATGCAGATAGTAATGTCATTCTTATTCTTTACATTCTTAATGATGCAACTACCTCGTGCTGAAGTTGCAGCTGGTCGTATTAATGAAGTACTGGAAACAGAGGTTACTGTAGTGGATAGTGAGAATATTGATGATAGTAAACTTCAAGATGTAAAAGGTACTCTTAAATTTGATAATGTTAGCTTTACATTTTATGGAGCCGATAGTCCAGTGCTTAGTAATATTAGTTTTGAAGCTGAAGCAGGAAAAACTACTGCAATTATAGGAAGTACTGGTAGTGGTAAATCTACATTACTTCATTTAATTCCAAGATACTTTGATGCTAGTGAAGGCGAAATCTCAATTGATGGAGTTAATATTCGAGATATAAGCTTAAATAAATTAAGAGACATTTTAGGATTTGTTCCTCAAAAAGGAGTTTTATTCAGTGGTAATATTGAATCAAATATTAAATGCAGATGAAAATATACTGATGAACAGATGAAAAAAGCCGCTGAAATTGCTCAAGCAATAGAGTTTTATTAATGAAAAAGAAGATAAATTTAATAGTGAGATTTCACAAGGGGGATCTAACGTTTCAGGTGGACAAAAACAACGTCTTTCAATCGCTCGTGCCTTGGCGAAAAATCCTAAAATACTTCTTTTCGATGATAGTTTTTCAGCATTAGACTATAAAACAGATGTTAAATTAAGAAAAACTTTAAGAAAAGAAATGGCGGGAGTAACTACTATTATAGTAGCTCAGCGTATTGCAACAATTCTAAATGCGGATAAGATTATCGTAATGAATGAAGGTAAAATAGTAGGAGTTGGAAAACACCAAGAACTTCTAGAAACTTGTCCAACATATTTAGAAATTGCAGAAAGTCAACTTAGTGAAGAAGAATTACAAAAGGAGGTAAACATCATGGCTAGAGATCAAAAAATAGAAAAAGCTAATAATTTTTCTGGAACGTTAAAAAGAATTATCAAATTGATGTTTACACAGTATAAAATCTCGAGTATTTTGATAGTATTCTTTGCATTAGCTAGTACAGTATTCGGTATAGTGGGTCCTAAGATTATGGGGCAAGCAACAACTGAACTTTTTGAAGGTTTAATAGCTAAAATTAGTAATGAAGGTAGTATAAATTTCGAAAAAATAGCAGGAATTTTACTTACAGTATTAGGTTTATATATACTATCATCTCTGTTTATGTTTATTCAAGGATGGTTAATGAGTAATATTTCTCAAAAAATGACATACGATATTCGTAAAGATATAAGTAAAAAAATAAATACTTTACCTGTTGGATATTTTGAACAACGTACTGTAGGTGAAACTTTATCACGAGTTACAAACGACGTTGATACTTTAGGACAATCACTTAACCAAAGTTTTACTCAGATAATTTCCAATACTGCAATGGTATTAGGTGTATTAGTAATGATGTTTACAATAAGTCCTCTAATGACATTGATTGCGTTAGCCTTAATTCCTGTTTCAGGAATACTACTAGGTGCTATAACAAAATGGAGTCAAAAATATTTCAAGAGCCAACAAGATATGCTTTCTGATGTAAATGGACAGGTCGAAGAGAGTTTCTCAGGTCAAAATATTATTGCAGCATTTAACTACAAAGAAAAAAGTGTTAAAGAATTCAATGATAAAAATAAACAATTATATACATCATCATGGAAAGCGAACTTCTTCTCAGGGCTAATGTTCCCAGTGATTAACTTTGTTGGTAACCTTGGCTATGTTGGTATTGTATTCTCAGGTGGATTATTAGTATCTAAAGGAACTATTGGAGTAGGGGATATTCAAGCCTTTATCCAATATATAAGAAACTTTACTCAACCAATCGGTCAAATAGCTCAGTCTATGTCAGAAATTCAAAAAATGGCAGCTGCTGGTGAAAGGGTATTTGAGTTCTTAGATGCTAAAGATGAAGAAAATGCAGAAGTTCTTGAAACAGTTACTAATAAAGAAGGTAATGTGGTATTCGATAAAGTAAAATTTGGATATGTAGAAGATCAAATAATTATTAAAAACTTTACAAGTAATGTTAAAAAAGGAGAAATGGTCGCTATCGTTGGTCCTACAGGTGCTGGTAAAACAACAATGATTAAACTTCTTATGAGATTCTATGATATTAATGGAGGAAGTATCTATATTGATGGAAAAGATATTTCTAAACTCGATAGATCCGAATTGCGTTCTTACTTCACAATGGTACTACAAGATACATGGTTATTTAAAGGAACGATAATGGAGAATCTTCGTTATGGTCGTTTAGATGCTACAGATGAAGAAGTAATAGAAGCGGCTAAAGCAGCTCATATTCACCACTTTATTAAAACATTACCAGGTGGTTATGACATGGAATTAAATGAAGATGCTTCAAATATTTCACAAGGTCAAAAGCAATTATTAACAATTGCTCGTGCGATTCTTGCTGATAAACCAATATTAATTCTTGATGAGGCAACTTCAAGTGTAGATACACGTACAGAAGTATTAATTCAAAAAGCAATGAATAAACTTATGGAAGGACGTACTACATTCGTAATCGCTCACCGATTATCAACAATTAGAAATGCAGATAAAATATTAGTATTAAAAGATGGAGATATTATTGAACAAGGTAACCACGATGAATTATTAGAACAAAAAGGTTTCTATTCAGAATTATATCAAAGTCAATTTGCAGAATAAAACTAAAGGCATTTAGAGATTTATCTCTAGATGTCTTTAGTTTTATTTCTTTGACAATATAAGGTGTATAAAGTATAATTATCTCATATTCGAGATAATTTCTGAGAAGAAATGTTTATAATAAAAGTAGGAGAATCCTTATGAATAATGAGTTTAAAGCTATTATTGGAATTATGAGAGCAAGTAATTTATTAGTAGGTGATTTAAAGAAAACTTTAAAGAATTATCCAATAAATGCGACTGAATTTTCTGTTATGGAATTTTTATATAGTAAAGGTGAGAAGAGCATTCAGGAAATACGTGATAGAATATTACTTGCTAGTGGAAGTGCAACATACGTTGTCGATAACCTTGAAAAAAAAAGGATATGTTAACAGAAAGATTAGCCAAAAGGATAAAAGAGTAACTTATATCAAGTTAACTAAGGTAGGGAAAGACTTAATGGATGATATTTTCCCTATCCATAAAATTAATACTAAAAAAATTTTCGATGATTTAACTGAAGAAGAATTAGATATATTGAAAGAAATATTAAAAAAAATAAACTAGAGGCTTATGCCTTTTTTAACAAATAAATATCTTGAAATAGAGATAATATAGGAGGATAAAAAAATGATAGAGCTAGGAATTAGTACATTTGGTGAAACAACTGAAATAGAAGGAACAGGTATAATACCATCGCATGATGAGCGTATTAGAAATATGATAGAAGAGATGAAACTTGCTGATGAAGTTGGATTGGATCTTTATGCAATAGGGGAACATCACAGAGAGGATTTTGCTGTATCAGCACCAGAGATATTGTTAGCAGCAGGAGCAGCTGTTACAAAGAATATAAGATTAAGTTCTGCGGTGACAGTGTTATCATCTTCGGATCCAGTAAGAGTTTATCAACAATATGCAACGATCGATGCTATTTCTAATGGTAGAGCAGAGGTTATGGTGGGACGAGGTTCTTTTACAGAATCATTCCCATTATTCGGTTATGATTTAGCAGACTATGAGGAATTGTTCGATGAAAAATTAGCGATGTTGGAGAAAATAAAAGCTAATGAAAAGTTAACATGGGAAGGAAAGCATACACAAAAGGTAGAAAATAAGGGAGTGTATCCGCGAAGTGTTCAAAAAGATTTTCCAATCTGGGTAGCAACAGGTGGAAATACTGAATCAACTATTAAAATAGCACAAAAAGGATTACCAATAGCATATGCAATAATTGGTGGACAATATAAAGCTTTCAAGGGATTAACAGATTATTATAGAGCTATTGGGAAGCACTCTGGGTTTGATGAAAGTCGCTTAAAAGTTGCTTCACACTCATGGGGATTTGTAGCTGAAACTGATGAAGAAGCTATTAAAAAGTATTTTTATCCGACAAAACAAGTAGTTGATGCAATCTCGAAAGATAGACCATTTTGGAGACCACTTACTTTTGAACAATATTTAAATAGTGTAGGCCCAGACGGATCTATGTTAGTAGGAAGTCCTGAGACTGTAGCGAATAAACTTATTGATATGATAGAAACACTAGGTTTAAATCGATTCATGTTGCATTTACCACTCGGTTCTATGCCGCATGAAGATATTATGAAAGCTATTAAACTATTTGGTGAAGAAGTAGCCCCTAGAGTTCGAGAATATTTTAAGGATAAAAAATAAAATTTAAATTTATACATCAAATAAATCTATTTTTTCTAAAAAAATCAATCTCTATGTTATAATGAGTAGATAAAAAATATATGGAGTGTATAGATGATTATAGATAAGTATAAATATTTATTATTTGATTTAGATGATACCTTATTAGATTTTGGTAAGGCACAGATATTAGCTTTTAAAAAATTATTAGAAGATGAGAATATTGAATATAATGAAGAATTATTGAAAAATATGAAACGATAAATAAATCTTTATGGAGAAGTTTTGAACGTGGAGAAATATCGAATAAAGAAGTCACTAGTGAAAGATTTATAAGATTTTTTAAGTTGTTTGATAGAAAAGTTGATGGTAGTGAAGTAGATAATAGATATAGAGGATATCTTGCTGAAGGAAATCAACTTTTTGATGGAATAATTGAGATGTTAGAGAAGCTAACAACAACTCATAAATTATATGTAGCTTCTAATGGAATAGGTGTTACTCAACATACAAGATTAAAAAATAATAATCTTAATAAATACTTTGAGAAGATTTTTATTTCCGAAGAAATTGGAAGTAAAAAACCAGATAAAGAATTTTTTGATATTATTTTAAAAGAAATCTGTGTTGAAAATAAGGATGAAGTTTTAATGATAGGAGATACTCTTACATCGGATATATTAGGTGCTAATAATGCAGGGATAGATAGTTGCTTAGTGGATATTCATAAAATTTCTAATCCAGAGATAGTGCCTACGTATAAAATTGAGAAGACAATCGATTTATTAGAAATATAAAAAATGTCTAGGTTGATATATTATCAACTTAGACATTTTTTTTTTATAAACTGTGATCGTTGTATTTAATATTTTCTAATGCGATGAAGCAATGTTCTATATTGTATTCTTCTTTAAGTACTATTTTAACATCTTCTACAATTTTATAATCGTGGCTAGTTTCATATTCATCTAGTAAAATATGCATTGCAGCATTGATTTCATTTGTATCTGTGTGCCAAATGTGAAATTCATGAATATCAGCAATACCTTCCACTTCTTTTATTTTATTGTAGATTTCTTCCGTATCCAAAGTAGTAGCTTCCATTAAAATGACAAACGATGATTTAGTAATTTTATAACCACCTTTGAAAGAATTATACTTATGATAATACTCATAATAACATCAACGATTTGATAGTTTGTAAAGTAAATAATAGTTGATGAAATTATGATTCCGATTGAACTGATTAAATCACCAAGGAAGTGCCATAAAGCACTTTGTATGTTAAGATTGTCTTCTTCTTTTAAACTTTTTGTTAAAATTATTGTTACTACAATATTGAAGATTAATCCGATAGTTGATATTATAAGCATTGATTTGAAATCAATATCTTTAGGATTGAAGAATCTCATGAATCCTTCAAATATTAAATAAATAGAAATACCTACTAGCATTAGACCGTTTATAAAAGCTGCCAGTACTTCTAATCTTACAAAACCAAAAGTATATTTTTTATTTGGTTTTTTTTGAACTGAATAGTAAAGCAATTAGACTGAATCCTAATGCAATAACATCAGAGAACATATGGAAAGAATCTCCTAAAAGAGCTAATGAGTTAGAAAGTAGACCTCCGATGTACTCTAATAAGGCGAAACTTGTTGTTAAAATTAATGTTGTATAAAGTACTTTTTTTGAATATGCTTGAATCTTGTAATGTTTTTTATGATGAAAATTTGTTTGTATCATTTTATTCTCCTTTTTTAAGAATAATGATATTATAAATCATGTTTGTTAACAATACAAAAATAATGCACTGATAACAATTATTAGTACTTATATCATTAGGGTCTATTGCTTTTTTCATATTAGTTTGATAAAATTAAGAAGAATTTAGAAGAAAAAAGGTGGAAAAAATTATGCGTATTTTATGTATTGGGGATAGTAATACTTGGGGATATGTTCCAGGAGAAGATGGAGTTAGAACAGATAAACGTTGGACAAAATTATTAGAAGATCTTCGTCCTAATGACACAATATTAGAAGAAGGCCTTTGCGGTAGAACTGTAATTGCAAAAGACACAATCGTACCCGTTAGATGTGGCATTGATACATTACCAATTTTAATGTTAAGTCACGTACCCGTTGATTTAGTAATCATAATGTTAGGTACAAATGATTTGAAAAAACAATTTAATCCAAGTGCCAAACTTATTGCTAAAGGTATAGAAGAATACATTAAATATATTAGAAATCCACATTTAATAGCTGGATATAAGATTCCAAAAATTCTTGTTGTATCACCAGTTCCATTACGTGATGAAATAGTAGATAGACATAGTTTATTTGGTGAATTCGATGAAAATAGTTTAAAACAATCAAAATTCTTAGCACAAACATTTAAAGAAGTTAGTGATAAATACGAAGTTGACTTTTTAAATGCTGGACGTGTTGCAGAAACTTCATTAGTGGATTGCATTCACCTAGATGATAAAAATCATGAAAAATTAGCGAAGTATATTGCTAGTAAAGTTGCAGAAGTCTTGGATTACGAGGAAGCAAGATAAGAAGAATCCGATGATAAACTTTCTAAATTTGGAAGTGTATCATCGGATTTATTTTTTATATTGTTTAAAAGATTGATAGCTTACAGCATAACATATAATACATAGTAGAATATATTTCCAATCAAATTCTAAAACAAAAAACAGATTGGCAAATAATAAATTAAATATTGTAAAATATACACCAATTATATATGTATTACCTGATTGTTTAGACATTGTTCTATTAATAGTTTTTAAAGTTCTATAGTATATAATTACTATTATGATAAACATGATACTGATTGCCCAATATATTTTTGTAGGTAAATCAATTTTAAAATCACTTAATGCTAAAGCAAAAGCTGTCGTGTTTGTTATAACGAATAGATGACTGGTTAAGTGATAAAAGTTTATATCTCTTACATGAACACTTCTAGATATAAAGCTTGGGAATAATTGACTTACCGTAAAAGTAAGAAGTATAAACCAGTAGCAATAATCTATGAATATTAAGCCTAATAATAAAGAAAGGGTACGACCAGTATGAATATAACAAAATGGTTCTGTTAGTTTTTTTATCATAAGGTCTTTTTTATCTGTAAGAATATACTCGGTTATATGTTGAACACTTAATATTACAGATAGTAGGATTAATGTTGCAAGCATATATTTAATATTTAAAGAGTTTCTCACTAGTAAATTCACTATAACGAGTATTTGTGAAATTAAAAAGAAGTAATTAATAAAGCTATCTTTCCCATATCTATTCAGATGAACAACTTCCAACAGCCAACTATTAAAGAAAATAATAAAAAGTAGCATAAATTGAAAGAAGTTATATATTGATTTATCTGAAAATGAATACTCTACTGAGAATTTACTTATTAATAAAGACAATGAAATTGTATAAAAAGAGGTCAGGATGGTCTCTTTTTTAAAAACAAAATTCAAGATAAAGCTTCCTCCTTACGACTTTAATTACTCTCATTTTGATAAAAAATATTGAAGTTATCCGTAGCTCAGGGCTAGGAGGATAACTTCAACCTTCTAAACAAAATTGAAAGAAGTTATAATCATATTCTATCAAAAATAAATCTAAATATCAATAAAAGGAGAAGCGACTCAAAGTATTAATTTGAATCATTTCTCCTATCTTTCATTATTTTTGAATTTTTTATGAATCTCTGTGTAGAAAATCAAACCTGCTAAGGTTATAACTGCACCACTAATGGCTAACGTGAATTGTGTTATTAGAGCCGAAATAACGATATAAATTCCACCTATTATAGCAATTAAAGGAACTATTGGGTATAGTGGAACTTTATAAGGTCTTGGTAAATTCGGTTCTTTCTTCCTAAGAATGAATACCGCTAAGAATGTTGCAATAAAGAAAATCCAAATTGTAAATAAAAGGAAATCCGTTAGTGCATCAAATCCACCTGTAAACATCATTGCAATTGTTAAAATTAAAGTAGTCAGAGCACAGAAATATGGAATTGAAAACATATTTAGTTTTAACCAATATTTTCTAAATGGTATTTGATTTTTTAGTGCCATTGCATAAGGTACACGAATCGCAGTCATTGTGAATCCATTCATTGTTCCGTAGACACTTACCATAATTCCTATTGTTATTATTTTCCCACCATTAGGTCCAAATAATTTAGTGGCAATATCATTAGGAACATTACCATTACCAGCAATTTGCTCCATCGGCATAGTTAATAGATATGCAATGTTTATAAGTAGGTAAACTGCAGTAATAACTAATAAACCATATAAAATTGCTCGTGGCAAATCTTTTTTTGGATTTTTCATCTCACCTGCTATAGTTCCAACATTACTCCAACCATCATAGCCATACATTGCAGCTAGCATAGCGGCTCCAAGAGCGGCTAACGAAGAAGTATTGATAGTTGAATCAACTGAACTACTTGGAATTAATTCAATAGTAGTCGGATTAGGTTGTAATAATCCAAATACAATAATCGCAAATATAGGGATAAGTTTACCAATTGTCGCAGCGGTTTGAATTTGACCACTAGCTTTACTTCCAAGTAAATTTAAACCAGTAACTGTAATTGCAGCGCATGCACTTATTAAGATTGAATATTTTTTATCGACTTGGAATAAATTTAGAAATTGTGTTGCAAATATAGTAGCGGCAGCAGCAATACTCGCTGGATAATAAATCACAGCTTGAGCCCAACCTAATAAATAGGAAAAAGTTTTACCATAGGCTCTTTCTACCCAAACTATCATTCCTCCAGTTTCGGGCATAGAGGCTGCTAGTTCTGCAGTTGTTAGTCCAGCACAAATACTGATAATACCAGCAAGAAGCCAAGCTAGGAGACCTAAGCTAACACTGCCTGTTGTTTTATATATGACAGCTGCTTTAAAGAATACACCTGATCCAATAACTACACCAACTACCGTTGAAAATGCACCAAAGAATCCTATATCTTTTTTTAATTTTGTCAAAATATACCTCCTAAAAAATATTATAAATAATGACGAGTGTATTAATAAAAAAAAATTATTTTTGTCATATTCTATTATGTATATTTAATTTTTATTCAAGAGTACATTATATATTATTTTTTTCTATATAACAATAGTTTGTGAGAAAAATATGAGAAGTATGTTAGAAAATCGAACATGATGTATTTAAGAAGTGACTCGACAAAACCTTGTTTTTATGAAATCACGATTTTTGAATCACTCCCATAAGTTATTTATAGTATTAGTAACTTATAATAATTTGTAGTATGAAATTTTAATAAAATTATTGTTAAAGATTTAACAAATTCATTGAAAATATGTTATAATAGGGAGTATCTGAATAAAATTACTAGATTATACTAGAAAGGAATTTAACATGACAGAAGAAATTAAAGTAGATGTACAAGATTTAAATGATCAAATGCTTGTTCGTCGTGAAAAAATGGAAGCTATGAGAGAAAGTGGTTTAGATCCATTTGGAACTAAATTCGAAAGAACTCACCTTTCAAATGAAATCGTAGCAGAATATGATAAATATAGTAAAGAAGAACTAGAAGAAAAAAATATTTCTGTAACAATTGCGGGACGTATTATGACAAAACGTGGTAAAGGTAAAGCAGGATTTGCTCACGTTCAAGACCTAGGTGGTCAAGTTCAAATTTACGTGCGTCAAGATAGAGTAGGTGATTCGTATGAATACTTCAAGACTCTTGACCTTGGAGATATCGTAGGTGTAACAGGAGTATTATTCAAAACTAACGTAGGTGAATTATCTGTTAAAGCTGATAAATTCGAAATTTTAACAAAAGCATTACGTCCACTACCAGATAAATTCCACGGACTTAAAGACGTTGAAGAGCGTTATAGAAGAAGATACGTAGACTTAATTATGAATGAAGAAAGTAAAGAAACATTTATTTTACGTTCAAAAATTATTCAAATTATGCGTAGTTATTTAAATGAACGTGGATACTTAGAAGTTGAAACTCCAATGATGCACTCAGTTGCTGGTGGAGCTGCAGCTCGTCCATTCGTAACACACCATAATGCGCTTGATATGCAATTATTCATGCGTATCGCTCTTGAATTACCATTAAAACGTTTAATCGTTGGCGGTTTAGAAAAAGTATATGAAATTGGTCGTGCATTCCGTAACGAAGGTGTATCAACAAGACACAATCCTGAGTTTACAATGATTGAGTTATATGAAGCATATGCTGACTATAATGATATTATGGACTTAACTGAGTCTATGATTGCATACATCTGTAATGAAATTCACGGTACTACTAAAGTTATGTACGGTGAAGATGAAATTGATTTAACACCAAAATGGCGTCGTGTTCACATGGTAGATGCAATTAAAGAAGTAACAGGTGTTGATTTCTGGCCTGAAATGACAGATGAACAAGCTCATGCATTAGCTAAAGAGCACAATGTTCCAGTTAGAAAAGATATGAAAGTTGGACACATTATTAATGAATTCTTCGAAACATTCGTTGAAGAAACATTAGTTCAACCAACATTTGTTTATGGACACCCTGTTGAAGTATCACCATTAGCTAAAACTAATGCTGAAGATACAAGATTTACTGATCGCTTTGAGCTGTTTATCGTTAGACGTGAACATGCGAATGCTTTCAGTGAGTTAAACGATCCAATCGATCAAAAAGAAAGATTCTTATCTCAAATGGATGAAAAAGATGCTGGTAACGAAGAAGTTTATGAAATGGACGAAGACTTCGTAGAAGCGTTAGAATACGGTATGCCTCCAACAGGTGGATTAGGAATTGGAATTGATAGATTAGTTATGTTATTAACTAACTCAGCTTCAATCCGTGACGTACTGCTGTTCCCATACATGAAACATAAATAAGAAAACGTTGATATATAAAGGTTTATATAAAGCGATTTTCGCGGAATCCGCAAAATATCCGCTTATTGAAAAAAGGGCAAATATTTATAAAAATTAAATCTCCCTAAAATATAGGAAGCTTTAATAGAAATTAAAGGGAGCTTAGTCTCCCTTTTATTATATAAAAAAGGTATATAAGGAGTATCCAATGGCAAGCTTTTTTGAAAGATTAAAAGAAAAATTTTCTGCTAAGGAAGAATTAAATGAAGAACTGATTTCACTTGATGAATATGAAGAATTTGTCGAGAGTCAGTTTGTAACTGAAAAATTTAAAAAAGGACTTAAGAAATCACGCGATAATTTCTCTAACGCTCTTAATAATTTAATTAGTTCATATAGAGAAATTAACGAGGAGTTTTTCGAAGATTTAGAAGAACTATTAATTCAATCTGATGTTAGCTATAATACAGTATTAGAGTTAGTTGATTACTTAAAAGTTGAATCACAAAGACAAAATCTAAAAGAACCAAGTGAACTACAAAGTATGATTATTGAAAAACTTGTAGATGTTTACATGGAAGGAACTGTAAAATCTGAATTAAATTATGCGCCAGAAAAAGAACTTTCAGTATTTTTATTTGTAGGGGTTAATGGAGTTGGTAAAACGACATCTATCGGTAAACTAGCTCATAATCTTAAAAAAGAAGGGAAAAAAGTTCTTATAGCTGCTGGAGATACATTCAGAGCAGGTGCAATTGATCAGCTTGATGTTTGGGCTAAGCGTAGTGGTGCTGATATAGTTAAATCACATGAAGGAGCTGATTCAGCAGCGATAATCTTTGATGCGATTCAATCTGCAAAAGCAAAAGGTTATGATGTATTATTATGTGATACAGCAGGACGTTTACAAAATAAAGATCATTTAATGAAAGAACTTGAAAAAATAGTTCGTGTAATTAAGAAGGAAGTTCCAGAAGGACCTCATGAAGTGTTATTAACAATCGATGCTACAACAGGACAAAACGGAATTCTTCAGGCTAAAACATTCAAAGAAGTTAGTGATGTTACAGGTGTAATCCTTACTAAACTTGATGGAACTGCTAAGGGTGGTATTGTTATAGCTATTAAGAAAGAATTAGGAATTCCAGTTAAACTTGTTGGATTAGGAGAAAATATTGATGATTTAGAAGTATTTGATCCTGAACAATATATCTATGGATTATTCTATCAAGAAAATACTGAACAAAAAGAAGAACAAGCAGAAGAATAAAAAATAATTTTTAGAAATATTCATTTTACATGGTTTTATGACAATGTAAAATGGATATTTTTTTTATTATACAAATCAACAATTTATTATAATCAAATTGCTATAGTAAATCGATGAAAATATTTTAATATTAAATTGGAATTATTTATCAAAATTAATTGAAAAAAAAGCAATAAAAGTATATAATAGATATATTAAGAAGGCAATAATATATGGAGGATTATAATGGGATTTTTATCTAAATTATTCGGAAAAAAGAAGAACAAGTACAAGAGTTAGTATTAAACTCATACATGAAAGGTAAAGTGGTAGATATTACTGAAGTACCCGATCCAGTATTTGCTCAAAAATGATGGGAGATTGGATTTGCAATTATTCCTGAAGAAGGAAAATTAGTATCTCCAGTAGCAGGAGAAATTATCCAAGTATTCCCAACAAAACATGCTTTTGGTATTAAATCAGGAGAAGTAGAAATTCTTATCCACGTTGGATTAGAAACAGTTGCTATGAAAGGTGAAGGTTTCGATGTAGCTGTATCTGCTGGAGATAGAGTTGAAGTAGGTCAAACTTTATTAACTTATGATTTAGAATTAGTTAAAGAAAAAGCTAAAGATATTATTACTCCTTGTGTTGTTACTAACATGGATGCAGTAGCTAACATTGAAGTATTAAAATTAAATGAAACTGTTGATTTCTTACAAGAAGTAGCAAAAGTAAAACTTAAATAGACCTAGGTCTATTTAAGTTTTACTGTTAGTGGCGAAATTATGAATGATAAGAAATTTTGGAAGATTATATATCTGTATATAACAAAATATAATTATAGTATATTATATTATCGTCCAGAAAAGAAAGATGTCTGGCTTATTAATGAAGATAATGAATTAATAAGATTTATATATGGGGATAGTTTTAAATCAACAGAGATAGATAGTATAGTTTCTAATGTAATTAGAAATGAAGTTAGACTTAAAAAAATGTTTAAACTGAGTAGTTTAAAAATGAAAATCCTTTATGTTTCTCCTGACTTCGATGAAGTTATCGATGATTACAAAAAATATAGAATTTCAAATAGCTTGATTATTGAGCGTATACTTTATAATGAAAAGAATAGTAAGCTATTCTTAAAAGAAAAAGACTCTAGATTTATTGAAGGAACGCCAGATACTCTAAGATATAAAAATAGGGTAGTTGAACTTTATAAACGACAGACATTAGATAGAAATGTTTTTAATGTAAAATATAATATTTTATCAGGTATATATTTATTATTATTTTTGGTAAATTTTGTTGTACTTTATTTATCGAATAATACTTATTCTCTATATAATTATATTGAATATAGTTATCAAAAAATAATAAGTGGACAATTTTATAGAATGTTCACAAGTGTGTTTACTACTGATAATTCTATGAAATTATTGCTTGTCTTGGTTTCGATTTTTGTTACTTCAATACTTTTTAATAAAACATTAAATATATTGAAGAGTATAGGGATATTATTAGTAGTATCATTTATTTTTAATTTGTTATTGATATTTGGTTACTCTGGTACGCTTGATATAGCGTTAGTTTCTAATATTGCATTGCTAGGTTCAATTTTTATGGAGCAACTTAGTAAGAAAAATGATAATCTGAAGTTTATGTATTCTGGTGCAGTGTCAATAGTATATCTAACTATTGCTACACTTGTATTTGAAACCTCAATAATACTTTATATTTTTTCTTTCATTTTAGGAGTGTTTTTAGAACTTTTCTTAATGAAAAAAGAAATATTTATATTACATTAATATCAATATTAATCTTTGGTGTTTTAGGTGAAGCACTATTATTAGCGGGCGTAAATACTAAGAGTGTTATTAATAGATATAGAGCGAGTAGAGTAGAGAGTAGATTAGTAAAAACTTATTCAGATGAGGATATATTCAATTTAGAAAAAGAATTAACATCAAAAAATAAATCTGTACTTACTTATTATGAGTTAGGTATGGTGAAAATGACAAATGCAACTAAGCAAGATGCTAAAAAGGTATTCTTGGACGGTATAAGTTTTGATGGTACATTTTCTCCAATCTACTATAATTTAGCTGTTATTGAACGACAAGAAGGTAACTATGAAAAAGCTAAGGAATATGCTAAAATAGCGTATGAACTAGATGGAAGAGAGAAAAACAAAAATCTAGTAGATGAGCTAAGTAAATTTTAAGGTGATGTAAATGATAAATTTTTACGATTTGCAACAATTTTTAAAATCTTTTGGTATAATAATATACATGAAAGATAGAAAACATACATTAAGTATGGTAGAATATGAGGTAAGAGAGTTAAGACGCTTAGAATTAATTTCAAAAGAAGATTTTATAAGAGCAATAGCAATTATAAAACATGAAGTTAATCATGAATTATCAAAAGGATAGGTGAGATTAAATGGAAAACAACCTTATTTTTATTAAGGTACGTAAGAGAATAGAAGAAGATGTTATGAAGATTGAAGAAATGATTAATGCTTGTGTATCGGTAAAAGGTCAGAGAACATGTCCCTTGTACCAAGATGTAATAGATACTCAAATTTACGGTCTTTCAAAAGAAATTAACATTGCTGTAGAAATAGGATGCATTTCAGAAGAAGCTGGACGTATTATTTTAGCTGATTTAGAAGATAAGGCTAGTGAAATGTATAATACTGTTATTCAAGAAAGTAAAGCGAATTAGTATGAAACTTTTTGGGAAAATACATAGATCTATAAAGCATGAAAAAAGACATGTTCGTTTAGATTGGATGGTTGCATTGACACTATTAGTTTTATTAGTTTTAAGCTGTATGATGGTGTATAGTGCTAGTATGATAGGAAATAAATATGGAACATTTACATCTGGCATTCCCGTAAGTGAGACTTATTTCCTACAACGACAAGCCATGTGGGCAATTTTAGCCTATATAGCGTTTTTACTATTTTCGGTTGCTGTACCATTCGAGGTTTTTAAAGAGAAAGAATTACTAAAATATGGTTTTATTGTAATGTTTGTTTTACTTTTAATACCACAATTAATGCCGGCAATTAATGGTGCAAAATCTTGGATTAGGATAGGTTCTTTCAGTTTTCAACCTTCTACTTTAGCACAACTCTTTATTATTATGTATATGGCTTTTATTTTAGAGACAAGAAAAGAGAAGTTGAGACAAATATGCACTAGTTCAGAACTGTTGAAAATATTTAGTATTCCTCTTGCACTTGTTACGTTAATAGCTGCGCAAAATGATACGGGTATGATGCTTATTACATTATCGGTAATTGGGATTATGACTTTGTGTTCTAATATGCATTCAAAAAATGTAAAAAAAATCTTGTCACTTGCTTTAATTGCAGGGGTAGCAGTACTTATGCTATTTGTGATTAAGAATGCACTGTTTTCAAGTGGTACTTCTTATAGAACAAATCGTTTGAAAGTATTTTTAAATCCTTTTTCTGAGGATTTAGCAGCAGCTGCAGATCAAGTGATAAATTCATATGTTGCTTTTGGTAATGGAGGGTTATTCGGTAGAGGGTTAGGTAACTCTATTCAGAAACTTGGATATTTACCAGAAGCTCATACAGATTTCATCCTTGCAATTATAGCTGAAGAATTAGGATTAGTTGGAGTACTATTTGTTGTAGCGTTACTGCTAGTTATTATTGGAAAAGTAATTTTTTCTGGTACAAAATCAAGAAATACATTTTCAGCAATGTACTCTTTAGGTTTTGCCAGTTTGCTAGTTGTCCAAGGAGTTGTTAACATCGGAGGAGTTACTGCTTCTATACCGATGACTGGAGTACCATTGCCATTTATTAGTAATGGTGGTAGTTCAATCTTAATATTAAGTATAGGATTAGGTATAGCTACCAATATTTTATCTCATGTAAAATATTTACGTAGTAATAGTAAAAAATAATAAAGAATTTGGATTGATTAAATTAATCCAAATTCTTTTTGTGTTTTTTAGATAAGGAAATCGTATAAAATAGAAAAATTTATAATTTCTAATAGTGAGGCTTGCTAACTTTAGATAATCAAGCTATAATAGTAAAGGTAACTTTTAAAGGAGATTTTAGATGAAATTAGAACAATTTGATTTTTATTTACCAGAGGAGCTAATAGCACAAACACCTCTTTTAAAAAGAGATACTAGTAAATTACTTTGTGTAGATAGAAAAAATAATTCACATGAACATAAAGTTTTTTCAGATATTATAGATTATTTTAATCCAGGTGATACTTTAGTACTTAATAATACGCGAGTAATGCCGGCACGATTATATGGTGCTAAAAAGGATACAGGTGCTGCAATAGAGGTGCTTTTATTAAAAAATCTTGGACATAATGACTGGGAATGCCTTGTTAAACCTGCTAAAAGAATAAAAGAAGGTAGTATAGTATCTTTTGGTGATGGTATAATGGAAGCAGTTTGTACAAAAGTACTAGATGATGGATTTAGACATTTTGAATTCAGATATGATGGAATTTTCCAAGAAAGATTAGATGAACTTGGAACTATGCCACTTCCCCCATATATTAAAGAAAGATTAACTGATAAAGAAAGATATCAAACAGTTTATTCAAAAGAGGTAGGTAGTTCAGCAGCTCCAACAGCAGGATTACACTTCACAAATGAATTACTAGAAAAGATAAAAGAAAAAGGTGTAAATATAGCTTACTTAACCCTTCATGTTGGACTTGGAACATTTAGACCTGTAGCTGTTGAAAATATTGAAGAACATGATATGCATTCAGAGTACTATACTTTAGACGAAGATACAGCAAAAATAATTAATAAAACAAAAGAAAATGGTGGAAGAGTATTTTCTGTAGGTACTACTTCAACAAGAACATTAGAAACAATTGCACGTGATAATAATGGGAAAATTGTTGCAGCTTCAGGATGGACGAATATCTTTATTTATCCAGGATTTGAATTTAAATGTGTTGATGGACTGATTACAAACTTCCACTTACCAAATCATCATTAATAATGCTTGTTAGTGCATTTTATGATAGAGAAAAAGTTATTGAATTATATAACATAGCAGTTGAGAATAAATACCGTTTCTTCAGTTTTGGAGATGCGATGATAATAATCTAGTTTAAGAAAGGAAATATTTATATGAGAGATGTAAAAGAAAATGCAGTATGGTATGAACATATAAAAACTTGTAAACAATCGGGTGCAAGATTAGGTATTGTTCACACACCTCATGGAAGCTTCGAAACACCTGTATTTATGCCAGTTGGAACGCAAGCTACTGTAAAAGCAATGTCACCAGAAGAAGTAAAAGGAATGGGTGCAGATATTATCTTATCTAATACTTATCACCTATGGTTACGTCCTGGTGAGGAGATTGTTGAAAAAGCTGGTGGACTTCACAAATTTATGAATTGGGATGGAAGCATCCTAACAGACTCTGGAGGATTTCAGGTATTTTCTCTAAGTGAGATGAGAAAAATAGAGGAAGAAGGAGTTCATTTTAAAAATCATTTATCAGGAGAAAAATTATTCTTATCACCAGAAAAAGCTATGCATATTCAAAATGCTTTAGGATCAGATATTATGATGGCTTTTGATGAGTGTCCTGATTATAACCATGACTATAAATATATTCGTCAATCTGTTGAAAGAACAAGTCGTTGGGCTGAGAGATGTCTTGAAGCACATAAAAATCCTAAGACACAAAGTATCTTCGGTATAGTTCAAGGTGCTGGATTTAACGATCTTCGTGAACAAAGTGCTAAAGACTTAGTAAGTATGGACTTTCCTGGATACGCTATTGGTGGTTTATCTGTTGGTGAACCTAAACACGAGATGTATAGAGTTTTAGAACATGTAACACCTTTATTACCAGCCAGTAAAGCGAGATATTTAATGGGAGTAGGATCTCCTGATGCACTATTTGAAGGTGTTTTAAGAGGAGTTGATATGTTCGACTGCGTGTTACCAACGCGTATTGCACGTAATGGAACATGCATGACTTCTGAAGGGCGTGTTGTAGTTAAAAATGCTAAATATGCTGAAGACTTTACACCACTTGACCCTGAGTGTTCTTGTTATTGTTGTAAGAATTATACGAGAGCGTATCTTCGTCATTTATTCAAAGCTGATGAAATCTTTGGTGCAAGATTAGCGACAACTCACAATATTCATTTCTTAATTAATATGATGAAAGATATACGTCAAGCGATTAGAGAAGATAGATTACTAGACTTTAAAGAAGAATTCTTTGAAAAATACGGATTAAACCAAGAAAATCCTAAAAACTTCTAAGAATTTAGTAAAAAAAGAATAATAAAGGTTTATTTTTTACTGAGTATATAGTAGAATAAATATATATTAAATAAACGGAGGGAAATTATGCAATATTCATATATTAATATTATTATGATTGTAGTTCTTTTTGCTTTCATGTATTTCATGATTATTAGACCACAATCTAAAAGAAATAAAGAATTAAAACTTCTTCAAGATTCACTAAAAGAAGGAGATAGAATTGTAACTTTCGCAGGAATTTACGGAGATATCGTAGAAGTAGGGACAGTAACAGTAAAAGTAAGAATTGCACCAAAAGTAGAAATCGAATTAGATAGAAATGCTATTCGTAGCTTAGT
>CAKMQF010000112.1 GCA_927911745.1 uncultured Gemella sp. | reverse complement strand
GATTTATCTTTAGCAGTAGTTTCAACTGGTGTTTCTTGCTTAGTAGTCTCCGCTGCTTGAGCTGCTCCACCAAGGAATAAGAAACCAGAAGCAATCAATACAGATGCAGTCCCAGCATTGAATTTTTAATTCCATACTGATTAATCTTTCAGATTGCTTCGTACTGTTCATTTTCGTATTATTTTTACCGAACATAACTTTCTCCTTTTTATAAAATAAATAAAATCATAATGACTGTATCGTACCACACTATAGAATTAATAATAAATCTGCTATAAGTTCCCCTATATTTTTTCACAAAATTATTAGTTTATCACTTTAATAATGGCCTCGAACATAATTAAATATTTTTTTATACTTGTGAATTTACTATCAAAACTTTCATAAGTTGTAAAAACTATAAAACTAGTAAGTTAAGATAATATTGTTCCATGTTCTTATTATATATTAAAAAGGTCTATACATCAATTATTTCAGCGTTTTGTAATATAAATATAATAATAATTTTCCATTTTAACTAAAAACATAATAATAGTTATATTATTTACATATGTATAGATATCGAATATCAATTTTTCTTCACTTTTCAATAGCGAAACCATTTATTTACCAACATTCGTTGTTTTTTTATGAAAATTATTGGTAAAATCCATACATTATTTTCTAAAAAAATATTTACTTATTATAGAAATTTCTTGATTTTCATTATTTTATCAATATTTTTATCACCTCCCACTATAGAAAATCAATTAAAAAATGGATGTTTCCCGTACAATACGAGATAACATCCATTTATGTAAACTAAATCTATGTATATTCAACATATAGATTTATAAACCATTCTTTATTTTTCTTTCCGACGTTTTCTGCTCGCTAGAACAATTCCCGCAAATATTGCCGTTATCCCTAGAGTCGTTACATCAGATGAACTACTACCTGTATTAGGTAATCGTTCTGATTTTTTTCTATTTTCAGTACTTAGTGTAACGATACGTTCCTCAAGATTTTCTACTGTTGGTAAATCTTGAAGCTGTTCTTTCGGATTCGGTATAGGTTTAACAAGTGAACCCCTATACTCAGGAATTTCTAATATTGTCGGTTTATCCGATGGAACTCCTCCTTTAAATTCTGGGATTTCTAACACTGGCGGTTTTTCAGATGATACTCCTCCCTCATATCCTGGGACTTCTAATACCGGCGGCTCTGTCGGTGCCACTCCCCCTTTAAATTCTGGGACTTCTAGCACTGGCGGCTCTGTCGACGCCACTCCTCCTTTAAATTCTGGAACTTCTAGCACTGGTGGCTCCGACGACGACACTCCTCCTTCGTACTCTGGTACCTCTAATATCGGTGCATCTGTTGGTACTTGCCAAGTTAGTTTTGCAGGAATGTCGTACTCATATTGATAGACTACCGTTGTAGTTCCTTCTACTACTTTCCCTGTTTCTGCAGTTACATTGTTAAATTTAGGAGAAATTGGATATACTCCATGGTATTTATATACTTTTCCATCTATAGTCGTTATTTTTTCTACTAATTTTTCTTTAGCATTGTAATCTTGTACAACAAAGTCTTTAACCACTTCTCTAGTCGATACTACCTTATCTCCTGATTTTGTAGTGTATGTGTAAGTTGTTCTTAAGACAGCATCTTTCACCAACGTTTCCGCTGGTTTTATTTCATTTCCTTCTGTATCAACATACTTAACAACTACAGAACCTACTACTTCTTTTTCTGTAGGTTTAGGATCTTCTTTAGTTACTAAGCGATAAACATAGGTAACCTGTGTTTTTTCTTTATTGATTATTCCTTCTTCAGGTGCAGAACCTTCTTTTAGCCCTAAATATTCATAAGTAAATCCTGTTTTATCACCTAAGATTGTTTTATATCTTTTTTCGGTTACATCGTATGCAGGTTCTAATTTTTCTGTAACTTTCTCTTCACCTACTTTTGTAGAACCTGAAAGAACATCGTATGTTTTCACTTTTTCATAAGGAATATCTGACGCAGCCACTTCAGATGATTTCAGCACTTCCCCTGATTCAGATTCATAATTCACATTAACAGATCCTACTTTTGTATTTTCAATTTTCACCGGTGAATCAGATAGTTTTGTAGATAATCTATAATAATGATTTACAACTGTTTTTCCTTCTCCCATCACTTTATAAGCACGAATTGGGGTAATTATTTCTTTAACTTTGTAATTCGTTTCTTCTTTAGATTTTACATCTTTCTTAGTTAATTCCGTTTCAGTTGTGGTTGATTTTTCATTAATAACATTAATATTGCTTGAGTCGTCAGAGATTGTCACAGTACCTTGATTCGCATATACAGAATCTTCTCTTGTTTCAATCTCAGGGTTAACTTTTTCCCAATCGCTGTAATGTTCCAGCTCAGCATCTTTATGATAAGATTTAATCACACCTGATTCAAAACCATGTATTCTAGAGTATTTAAGAACTCCTTTTGTCGTTAACTCTACATCTTTTAATTGTTTATACTCTTTTAAAGTTTCTTTCGACGTTCCTAATGAGATTTCTAAATCACCTAGTACACTTTGAGCTTCCTCAATTTGCGTTCTTAATTGTTGCAAGATTTCTTGTTTTGCTTGAGAAAACATTAATCCTCTTTCATCTTCAACTGCAACTTTAATCTGATTTTGCTTAATCATTTCAATAGTCTTAGAAATATTTTGCTTCAACTCTTCCCTTCTTGCTTGAATTTTTTTTCTATCAGTTTCATTTTGCACATTACCATCAAAGTAATCTAATATTCCTTTTATTTGAGCATGCATCTCTTCTAGAATTTCTTCTAAAGATTCATTTTTAAAATTATATTTATTTGAATCTGTTATTCCTGGAGGTAAACTTTTAGAAATATTATTATAATATAAGATATTCTCGTCTTTAAAATTCACTTTCCCGTCATCAGCTGTACCAAATATATAGTCATCCCCTATAGTTGGAAATTCTCCTGTTTTCGGTTGCATCCAAAAAGCATAAGTTGGCTTCCCTGGAATCCCTTCTGTTCTTTTGAAATCTTCAGTATAATCATATTTAGGCTTCGCAGGGATTTTTTCTCGTCTATACTTTATCGTATTAACAGTTCTTGTACCGCTTCCATGAGCATATGTATCACGATCCATCACAAGAACGGTATCCCCCTCTTTCAGAGTCACATTTTCTTTCGTGAAATCTTTAGCTGTCGCTTGCCCATTTTTCCATTTCGCAACTGCGTCTTCATCACTAGATACTCCACTGGCTTCTACGAATTTCCCGTAATGCCCATCTGAAGTTTCTTCTACTAAATACACTTTTCCTGTGATTTTTCCGTAGTTAATTTCTCCTAGATTATTGTGCATCCCTTTCGGAGAAACCGATGCTTCTACATCATTAAATTTAGTTTTTTCATAAGTCACTTTATTAGCATCTACTACTTCTGAGCGAATCCATTTGTATTCTTTATTATTAGCTTGGATTACCGCTTCTTTACCTGTATCTTCATCGATAGCAGTACCTGTTTTTTTTACAGTTGATTCACGATAATCTTTTCCATCTGTATCGTACGCAATTCCTTTTTTGTCATAAGGTGTCGATACCACTCCTTCTTCTCCAGCTACTTTTTTCGAATCTTGTAGTTTTGAATTATCGTCTTCTAATAGGTAATTAACCGTTGCATTAGATTTGAATTTTACAGAATCTGTACCATCCGCATCCCCTGTGTTTTGATTCGCTTTTGTCGGTTTGTTATACCTTATATCAGCTACCACATCAACAGTAACTTTTTTCTCAGGATTTTGATCATCTGTAAAAGTCGTCTTAGCAGTTGATGAAACTTTTTCAAACTTACTTACAAGTGTCGTTTCATTTTTCCCATCTGAACTTACATTGGCAGATGCAGTTCCGCCACCAACTAACATCGCTACACCTAAAATTGTTATCGCTCCAATTAGTTTTGAATCTGTTCTTCCATTTTTATATTTTCTTAGCGAAAATTTCTCTTTTTGAAAAATTTTTTAAACATAATTTTCCCCTTTTATTATTTTATTACGCTTCTTTATTACATTTTTTTATTACAAGAAATCACTAAATTTAAAATTTAGATACTTTCTAAACAGCCGTGTAATACGTTTTCAATTTTAACACATTAAATAGTTTTTATCAAATATTCGGCAATATTTCTTTATACTACCAAAACACCCCTGGATTATTTATCCAAGGGAGTCCTGTAGTTTAGATAATGAAATTAATCATCTTTAAACTCATTATTTTTCGTTTTGACGTTTTCTTACAGCTAAAGCTATTCCTGCGATTAGAGCACCGAATCCTAATACCGCCGCATTAGATGTTTCGCTACCTGTGTTCGCCAAACGTTTCACCTGTGCTGTTATTACAGGTTTACCAGGTACTTCCAGCGTTGGTTTTGGTTCAGGCATTGGCTCTGGTTTAGGCTCTGGAGTTGGTTGTTCTGGAATCTTAAGTTCTGGTTTTTCCACGATCGGCGGATCTAACGGAACCACTCCTCCTTCAAACTCAGGTTTATCCACGATTGGAGGATCTAATGGAACTACTCCTCCTTCGTATTCAGGAATATCTACCGTAGGTGGATCTAATGGAGTTGCTCCTCCATCATAATCTGGTTTTTCTACTGTTGGAGTATCCAGTTGCATTACATATTGGTAAACAATAGTAGTTACCCCTTCTTTAACCAGTCCTTTTTCTTCTACAGTATTTTTGAATTTATCGCCAGCTGGAAGAACACGTTTTAGTTTAAACGTTACTCCATCTACCTGGATAGTCTCAGGTGCTGTTACAGCGTAATCTTCTCCTGTAGCTTTGTATATAGTTTCTTCTTTATCTCCTGTAATTGTAGTTGTCGCTTCAGATACAATTACATTATTTTTAGCTACTACATCATCAGCAAGGAAGTTTTCATTAATATCTACGAATTTAACGACAACTGTTCCTTTTTTATCTTTTATATAATCACGTTTAGTTACTGATGAAACTTGAGAATACTTAACAACAACCTCTGAATCTTTTGATTCATGCGTTACAGTTAATTCATCTACCTTAGCTTTGTCTACAGTGTAATCTTTAATTGTTGGTGACACAACTTCAGATAGTTTTTGTTCCGGTGTCCAGCTTGTTGTGTATGTCACTTCACCAGTTCTACTGTTAATTTCTGCAGTTCTTGTGAAGCGAGCAGTTTGGTTAACTGGTGCACTTGCTTCTTGTCCTGCTTTTGGTCCATTTTCATAAACATAAGTAATGTTACGTTTTACCTCTGTTAATAGTCCTAAATCTTTATATGTACGTCCTTTTGGATCGTTAGGGATTTTATCCTCTGGTTTTGGAGGATTTTCTTCTCCTTCGTTAGGTTTAGTTGGATCTACTGGAATTAAGTAGTCGTATTGATAAACAACTGTCGTAGTTCCTACTTTTACCTTACTTGTTTCTTCTGTAGTGTTATTGAACTTATCAGAAACTTCATATACACCACTGTATTTATATTTCTTACCATTTACTTCAATAACTTCTTTACGATTTTCTACAGTGCTATATTCTTCATTTGTAGCTGTATAAGTAGTTTCTTCGCGATCCGCGTAAACTTTTGTCGTTGCTTTTTCAACGATAACATTATCTTTAACAGTAACTGCAGTGTCAATTTCATTTCCTTGACCATCAACATACTTAACAACTACAGATCCTTTTTTTATCTTTTGCTACATCATGTTCGATAACATCTGGATTTTCACGATATTTAACAACTTCACTACTGTCTTCAGATTCATGTGTTACTGGTAATTCCGCTACTTTTTCTTTATCAACTGCATATTTATCGATTTTTGGTGATACTACTTCTGCAAGTTTTTGTTCTTTAGTCCATTCACTTGTGTACTTCACTTCACCTGTTCTACTGTTGATTTCTGCAGTTCTTGTAAAACGAGCATTTTGGTTAACAGGTGCACTTGCTTCTTGACCTGCTTTTGGTCCATTTTCATAAACATAAGTGATGTTACGTTTCACTTCTTTTGCTAGACCTAAATCTTTGTACGAACGATTTTGTGGATCATTAGGGATTTTATCCTCTGGTTTCGGAGGAGTATTTTCCCCTTCGTTAGGCTTAGATGGATCTACTGGAATAACATAATCGTATTGGTATACAACTGTTGTAGTTCCTTCTTTTACCTTACCTGTTTCTTCTAATACGTTGTTGTACTTATCAGAAACTTCATACACTCCACGGAAGACATATTTCTTACCATCTTTATTGATTACATCAACTTTCTTCTCAACAGCATTGTAGTTTACATCATTTTCTGTTACTTCATCACGAGTTGACAGTACAACATCACCTGATTTAGTGGCATATATTTTCGTTGTTTTTACAACCGCGTCCGTTACTACATTTTCTGGATCTTTGATTTCATTACCATCAACATCTACATATTTAACAACTACAGATCCTTTTGTTTCTTTTACTGTCGGTGTTGCATCTTCTTTTTTATCTAATACATAACTGTAGACAACGTGTTTTTCACCTTCAGTTACGTCTCCTGTTGCTGGAGCTGAGTCAGATGTTGGCGCTACATATTTATATACTAACCCTGTAGCTTCATCTTTTAGCGTTGGGTATTGTTTATCAGTAGTATCATATTTTTCAGCAACTGCACGTTTTTCTTTACGTTCAGACACTTTTACACCTTTTGAGTAAGTTACATAAGTATCTTCATACTCAACTGGCACTTTATCTTTCACTACTTCTGTTTCTTTTAATGTTTTTAACGATCCATCTTCGTTGATAACAACGTGTTTCACATCAACAGAACCTGTTTTTGTAACTTCTGATTTAGACGGAGTTTTCTCTTCTTCACTTACTAGACGGTATTCGTAAACAACTTCTGTAGTTCCTTCTACTACTTTACCACTAGCAGCTGGCGAACCTTGTTTTAGACCTACATACTCGTATGTGAATCCAGTATCAGCATCTACTAATGTTGGATATTGTTTTGGAGTCGTATCATAGTTTTGTTCTACAGTTTTAACATCAGTACGTTCATCAACTTTCGTTTCACCTGAATATAAGCTTACGATAGTTTTTGTTTCTAATGTAACATTATCTTTATCAGTTTCTGATTTTAATTGTTTTCCGTCAGTAGTTACGTACTTAATAACTACGCTACCTTGTTTAGAAACTGTCTCAGTTCCCGCTTCTTCTTTTGTTATTTTTAAGTTGTAGTAATGAGTTACTACTGGTTTTTCTTCATCCATTACTTTGTAAGCACGGATTGGTGTGATGATTTCTTTTTTAGTGAATGTTGCTGATTCAGTTGTTTCTATACGTGTTCTTGTACCACTATCACCACTAATGATGTATTTATTTTCAGCAACAGTTTCTGTAGGAATATACTTCTCATCTGTGACTTTAGCATCTCCTGTAACTGTAACTGTACCGTCTGCAGCAATTTCAACTTTTCCTTTGTTAACTAACGTAGTTACAGTCGTTTCTTTATCAGGTTCAGTTTCATCTAATGGAATATAGTCATCTGGCTCACCAGTATAAACAGTGTACTCTTTAATGTTTTTAGTTGTTATAACATCAATATAAGCGTGTGGAGAATAATCATCTGAAGTATATTTATATACTGTAGTCGTGTGGATTTCTCTATATTTACCATTGTTCAATTCTGTAGTATCTGTAGGCTCATTTGCAGTAACCGATATTTCTCCAACAATATTCGAGAAATTTGATAATGCTTCTCTAAGTTTATCATCAGGAGCAAAACCTTTATCCACATCTATAGGAGAGTGCAATACAAGTTCCCCTTTACGTTGTCCAGTTTTCAATAATCCTATCTCAAGTCTACCAGATTGAATGTCATCCTCTAATTTTTTT
>CAKMQF010000111.1 GCA_927911745.1 uncultured Gemella sp. | reverse complement strand
GACAATCAAATCAATGCATTAGAAAAGGAACATCGGCAGATAATGCATTTATGGAATCCTTCTTTGGAGTTTTAAAATCTGAGATGTATTACGGGATTCGAAGATACTTTTAAGAATAAATATGAATTAAAAGAAGCCATTATAGAATTATATAAGTATTATAATGAAGAGAGAATAAAATTGAACTTAGGTGGATTAAGTCCTGTAAATTACAGGAAATGAATAGAAACTAATATAAATAAAAAGAAACTTTCATTCCTCTTTACAGTTTAGATTTCTCTCCTATTTAGTCAAGGACAAGGGCTACGCCTTTTAAAAAATCCTTGACTAAATAGTTCAAAAAATCTTAAATAACTGTAAGGAATGAAAGTCACTAAAAGTAATAAAATTTACTGACTTTAAAGTTTAAAATACTAAACCAAAATAACTTAATATTTTGTCCAACTTTTTGGGTGCAGTACCTAAAAATTTTTTAACCTTGATTTTTTAATAGTGTATAAATACATCACCATGTTCATTTGTTGGTTTGAATAATGTCACTACGAAAGTAAAAACTGCTATGATTGATGGAATGAAAGTCCAACAAAATAGTAAGCATAGTAGTCCTTTAAAGTTTTTTCCGATGTAGAAATATTGAATTCCGAAATGTCCCAAAAAGAAAGTGATTAATAAGAATACCACTTTGTTAACATATCTCCCAGGGATATAGCCACGATTATTTCTAGGATCGTAATAATATTTAGTCATTAGTAGACCTCCATATGGATTATTTAAGGATAATAATACCATAAAATATACTAGTATTCAATAGGGAATAACCTGTGTAAAGTGTAAATAAATCGCGTATAGATTTTATTTCTATTATAAATTAAAAGTACCTAGCTTTATAAATAAACTAGGTACATAAAAATTAACGTTTTGTTTTAAGGTTTTCTTTCCAATCTTGAAGACCATTTTTTAGCATATAAACGTTTTGTATAACCATTCTTTTTAAGAGTTAAAGCAGCACGAGGAGCTAAAGTTCCGTTTTTATCACATAGATAAATAGGTTGGTCTTTTCTTAAAGATGTATATAAGAAATTGAATTGAGAAGAAGGCATATTACGAGCACCGTTGATGTGAGCGTATTTGAAATCTTCTTTCTCTCTAACGTCGATTAATTGAACTTTTCTAAGATCTTTTCTAAATTCTTCATAAGGAAGTTTCGTCACAGCGCCTTTTAATCTGAAGTAATTAAATAGTCCTACTGCTCCTAAAACAACCACTAAAACTATTGTTGATAGTAAAAATGATGACATAATGAACTCCTTTTTATTATAATATCTGTAAGTGAATTATATCATAATTTGAAAATTTGTTCAACATTGATTATAATTAGTATGAATGCTAAAAAATATAAAATAAATTAATTGGAGAAAAAATGATAACATCAGCAAGTAATAAAAGAATTAAAGATATTCAAAAATTAAAAGAGAATAAAAATATAAAAAAATACGGCAGATACTTAATAGAAGGTAAACACCTTGTAGAAGAAGCTTTAAATGCAAAAGTAGTAGAAGAAATAATTGTTTCAGAAAGATTTGAAGAATATAATATAGTAGACTCTTTTGAAGGTGAGTTAATAAAAGTCACTGACAGTGTCCTGAAGAGTATGTCTGATACAATAACTTCACAGGGGATTATAGCAGTATGTCGCACCGTAAAAAAAGAGTTAGATATTAATAACTACAGTAAGGTTCTTATTTTGGATAAGATTCAAGATCCAGGTAATTTAGGAACGATTATTAGAACTGCAGATGCATTCAACTTTGACTGTATTATTCTTGGAAAAGGTACTACAAGTTTATATGGACAAAAAGTTATTCGTAGTACACAAGGGAGCAACTTTCATATAGATTGCTTTGATAATATAGATTTAGTTGAATTAATAGATGAAATGCACGAATTTAATATTTTCGCTACTAGTTTGAAAGCGGATAAGTATATAGAACAGCTAGACAATATTACAGGAAAAGTTGCGGTTGTTTTTGGTAATGAAGGTGCAGGAGTAAGTGAGGAAATATTATCAAAAGTAAATAATTTACTTAAAATCTCAATGCCTGGACGAGCAGAGAGTTTAAATGTCTCTATAGCAGCGGGTATTGTAATGCACTATATTTCTACTAAATTAAAATAATAAATTTACTATTTTTTATAAGTGTGGTATTATGGTAAATGTGAAAATAAAGAGAGAGGTGAAATCTAATGTTAAAAATTATAGCAGTAGATAAAAAAAGGAGATATCCTTACTGATGTTAGTTTAGAAAGACTTAAAGAGCAAGACATAGCGTGGTATTGGGTTGATTTTGATACTCCTACACGTAGTGAAATTAACTTGCTAACAACTTTCTTCAAGTTCCACGAACTTTTAATTGAAGACTGTTTAACCCTTTTACAAAGGCCTAAAATTGAAATTACAAGACAACAAATTTTCTTAGTATCTCATGTATTAAAAAATATAGATGATGACTACGAAACTCTAAATATGTTTGTTGGGAAAAATTATATTGTAACGTTCCACCTCTCACACATACGTTACGTAAATAAAATTGTTCCAAAAATATTACAACGTGGTGCAGAATATTCACCTTTACATGTTATGCACATGCTTGTATCAGAAATAGTAGAGGGATATATTCCTATTATTTCAAAAATCGAAAATCGTCTTGATGAAATCGAAGAAACTGATTCGTATACTTCTGGAAGTAAGATTATGGATGAGGTATTTGATCTTCGAAGTGATCTATTAAAACTTCGTCGTGGATTACTACCAATGCGTGAGCTTATTCATAGATTCTTAGTTTCACGTCGTGTAGAAATGACGGATAACGATAGAAAATATTTCCACGATATTTATGATGACCTTGTTCAACAAACCGAGATTATTGAAGCAAACCGTGAGTTGGCCAGTGATATCCGAGAAAACTTTATGACATACAACTCACTTAAATCTAACAATATCATGATGACACTTACCGTTATTTCTACGATTTTCTTACCATTGACATTTATAGTAGGATGGTATGGTATGAACTTCAAATATATGCCAGAATTAGAATGGCAATATGGTTATTTCCTAGTTGTAGCTATAATGTTAGGTATTGCGTTCGGTATGTTGTGGTTCTTCAAGAAAAAAGGATGGCTTGATATGTTTAAATAACATTATCAAGTAGGTTTAAGTAATGAATATTTTTAAATTAATGATCTTATTTTTTATGATATTACTTGCAAATTTTTCAATGATAAGAATAGATTTTGGAAAATTCTTCAAGAAAAATAGTACAAGGGAAATTAAGGTTTTTGTGATTCTTGTTTCCTTTGCACTAGGATATCTAGGATATATAACAATTATTACAATTTATGAATTATCGTTAAATTTTTTAAAATAATTTAGTTGAATTGTTTAAATGATTTAACAGAAAGGAAATTATATGGATAAAGAATTAGAAAAAAATAAAAAAGAAACAAGAATTGAAAAGTCACGCGAAGATAAATTATTAGCTTTTATCGGAGGGAAATTTATTATCTACATCTTATTAATAGTTATTTTATTGGGGATAGCTATTTATCTTTATACAGAAATATCGTATATTTTTACACCGATAAATACGATAGTTTCTAGTATAATTACACCGATAATAGTCGCCTATGTATTTTATTACATGTTAAATCCATTGGTGAATTTCTTTGAGAAAAAAATGTCAAGATTTATCGGTAGTTTGCTTGCTATATTCGTTGGTATAATTACTGTACTTATTGTGATTGTAGGAGTAGTTCCTATTATTGTGGAACAAACACAGAATTTAATAACTGCATTACCAAGATATATTGAGGTTGTAAAGGGATATTTAGAAGAATATTCAGATAATGCTTATGTACAGGTTGTTGTGGAATATGTCAACAATAATCTAAATGTTTCTAAGATTAGTGAAAAACTTGTTAGCATAGCTACATCTGGTGCACAAGGAGTAGTGTCATCTATTTCTTCTACTGCTTCAGTTTTAGTTACTATGCCTTTTGTGTTATTCTTTTTATTAAAAGACGCATCACACTTTAACAAGTTTGTCATCAGCTTATTACCGAAAAATTAGAGAAACCTGTTGCTGAAACAATTGATGAGATTGATGATAAAGTAGGATCTTATATCCAAGGGCAGATGTTAGTTTCTCTATGTATAGGAGTAATGTTATTTATAGGTTATAACATTATTGGATTACATTATGCATTTTCATTAGCTACTATAGCTGCATTTTTAAGTATCGTACCTTACCTTGGGCCAGTTATTGCAATAACACCAGCTATGTTAGTTGCAGCTTCAACAAGTTGGATAATGGTACTTAAAATGCTAGTGGTATGGGTAATCGTGCAGTTCTTAGAAGGAAATATCATTTCTCCTAATATAATGGGAAGAAGCATGAATATGCATCCTCTTACAGTAATTTTTGTTATTCTTATCGGAGTGAATATAGGAGGAGTTGTTGGCGCAATTTTAGGAATACCTGTTTATTCTATTTTAAAAGTATTAGTAGGAAAATTATTACTTTCAATAAGAGATAGATATAATAAATTCTATGGATAAAATTAAAGCTTTAGAGTATTTTACTCTAAGGCTTTTTTGTAATTACTATATTTGAAAATTTATTGATTTTTATGAGTGCACAAAAAAAGTTCTAGCGAAAATTAGAATTTTAAACTTTTGTAAGTGTTTTTTTGTCTTATTACTTTATAAATTACCACTTACATGCTATAATGATATAGTTAAATACTAAGTAAGTTGAGGTTTGAGAATATGAGTATGATGAAAAAATTCAATAATCTTTTTGTTGGAGAAGAGGATTTTGAAGAAGAAGTAGTAGAAAAAAATGAAGTAAGGAAAGAACAACCTAAGCCAAGACCGGTGAAAAAGGAGAATCCAGTGGTAAGTAAACAAAACGTACAAAGTCAACCAGCAGGAAGAACTAATAATGTAATACTAACTGAACCACTAGTATTTGCGGATAGTAAAGATATCGTGGATGATATTAAACGCAATAAAGTAGTAATTATCAACTTAAGTAAGTTGGATATTGAGACTTCTGATAGACTTCTAGATTTTATTTCTGGAGGTATCTATGCACTAGGTGCTAGACTAAAAACTATTGGTGAAGATATATATTTATGTGTTCCTAATGGCGTTGAAGTTTCAGGAGACTTTTACGAAGGAGAGTATTAATATTGTTAAATATAACAGAGTATTTTTGGGTATATAAATTCGTAAAATATTTATTTAATTTTTATGAATACAGTATGTTAGCGTATATTTTAACTTCATGGTTTCCTCAAATTAAAAAATAATTTTATTGTAGAGTTTTTAGAGGCAATTTGTGAACCATATCTAAAAATCTTTAGAAAGATCATTCCACCATTCGGAATGTTAGATATATCACCAATAGCAGCACTTGTAGTACTTAGTGTTATAGAAAACCTAATAATAGTACTATTATTTAAGTTATCTTAATACTATGAAGAAGATAAATTTTTTACAACAAGCGTCTGCTGAGCAAAGGGAAGTAGCTGAAAAATTACTGCAAAGTATTAGTTTTGTGGAAAATCGTAATACCGTTACAAAATTTTTAACGAATTTTGAACAAATTGTTCTTAGTCAAATAGTAGCGTATAACTATAGTGATTTTAAAGTTGAGTTTTTTGGTGGCTTTGCTGATGCTGAAAGAAAAAAAGCTAAGATTATTACTAATGAATATTATGATGTAGATTATGATATTGTTTGTTTAAAAGCAAAGTTTAATAACAAATTTAATAAAGTAGAACATAGAAATATTCTAGGAGCAATTCATAATCTTGGAATCAATTTTAATAGATTTGGGGATATAATTGTTTTAGAAAATGAGGTTTATATTTTTGTTGATGAAGAAATTGCTGATTACATAGCAATGGAATTCACAAAAGCTGGAAGAGTAAATCTTGATTTTAAAAGAGTTGATCTCACAGAAGTAGGAATCGAAAAAAAAATATGAAGACTTTGAAATAGTTAGTTCATCGTTTCGAATAGATTCTATAGTAGCTAAGATTACAAATAAATCTCGTAGTAAGGTAAAAGAGTTTTTAGAACAAGATTTTATTAAACTAAATCATGTGGTACTAAGAAATGGAGAGAAGACCTGTACTTCAGGAGATACAATATCTATAAGAAAGTATGGAAGATTTGTAGTTAAGGGATACACGCAAAATAAAAAAAGTTTAAAATATAGAATAACAATTTCAAAATTAGTTTAAAAGTAGCTGGTAAACATAAGCCGGCTATTTTTTTATTATTTTTTGGAATTATGAGCGTATTCATTTTTATTATATAATTATTGTGCTATACTCTATGATATAAAACAAAATATATACAAATATGAGGTAAGTAAAATGAAAAAAATATTATTAACTATTTTTTCTTTTCTATTGATATTTTCTTTAATTGGTTGTTCTCAAAAAAGTACAACAAAAGAAGAAAAAGTCTTAAAATTAGGTGTAGTGCCTAGTAGTAATAGCGAAAAGCTAGTAGATGACCTGACGCCGTTTGCTAAAGCACTAGGTGATAAATTAGGTATGAAAGTTGAAGTATTTACAGCAAGTAGCTATATAGGAGTTATAGAAGGAATAGGTAGTGGGAGTGTAGACTTCGGATTAGTTCCACCATTTTCAGCAGTCCTTTCTAATAAACAAAGTAATACAAAAAACCTCCTTGTAGGTAGAAGTACAAGTGGTAAACCTGGTTACTTTGCAGAAGTCTTTGTAAGAAAAGATTCTGATATAAAAAGTATTGCTGATCTAAAAGGTAAGAAAATTGCTTTTGTTGATCCATCTTCAGCTTCAGGTTATATTTACGCAGGTGCAATGCTAAAAGATGCTGGTATTGATTTAGAAAAAGATATTCAATACCAATTTAGTGGAGGACATGATAAAAGTTTACAACTATTACTAAATAAAGATGTAGATGCGGTAGCAAGCTATGAAAATGTAATAAGAAAATATACTAAAGAATTTCCTACATTAAAAGAAGATGTTAAAGCTATTGCTAAGAGTGAATTGATTCCAGGTGTAACAGTAGTGGCATCAAATAATCTTGATGAAGAAACTCAGAAAAAAGTAAAACAAGCTTTACTAGAAATTCAAAATGATAAAGAAACAATACAAATTTTAACAAATTTATTTAGTATTACAGGATTTGAAGAACCAAATAATGATGCATATAAAGCTATTGAAAAAATCTCTGAAAAAATGAATATTGACTTAAATAAAGTTAAATAAAAGGGATATTTTATATAGAGATTAAATATAAAAAAGTAGCTATAAAATGCCAAAAATCAACGTTTTATAAGTAAATGATATTATAGAATTGAAAATAATAAAAAAAGTTATACAAAAGTATTGACATTATGTTAATACTTTTGTATAATAAATATTGTTCGTTAGGAACACAAATATTTATCCACAGTAGCTCAGTTGGTAGTAGCATCTGACTGTTAATCAGAGGGTCGCAGGTTCGAGTCCTGCCTGTGGAGTTGGAGTAGTACTCAAGAGGCTGAAGAGGCGCCCCTGCTAAGGGTGTAGGTCGGGAAACTGGCGCGAGGGTTCAAATCCCTCCTGCTCCGTTTTTTTTATTGGCCCGTTGGTCAAGTGGTTAAGACACCGCCCTTTCACGGCGGTAACACGGGTTCGAATCCCGTACGGGTCACCATTTGAACGGAGGTTTAGCTCAGCTGGGAGAGCACTTGCCTTACAAGCAAGGGGTCAGCGGTTCGATCCCGTTAACCTCCACCATTTATGCCGGCCTAGCTCAGTTGGTAGAGCAACTGACTTGTAATCAGTAGGTCGGGGGTTCAAGTCCTCTGGCCGGCACCATTTAAAATTTAGAGCCATTAGCTCAGTTGGTAGAGCATTTGACTTTTAATCAAAGGGTCGAAGGTTCGAGTCCTTCATGGCTCACCATTCTTTTGCGGGTGTGGCGGAATTGGCAGACGCACTAGACTTAGGATCTAGCGCCTCACGGCGTGGGGGTTCGACTCCCTTCACCCGCACCATTTCTAAATATTCGCGAAAGTAGTTCAGGGGTAGAACATCACCTTGCCAAGGTGAGGGTCGCGGGTTCAAATCCCGTCTTTCGCTCCAATAGTTAATATAGTGCCGGGGTGGCGGAACTGGCAGACGCACAGGACTTAAAATCCTGCGGTAGCAATACCGTACCGGTTCGATTCCGGTCCTCGGCACCATTATATTAGCGCCCATAGCTCAATTGGATAGAGCGTTTGACTACGGATCAAAAGGTTAGGGGTTCGACTCCTCTTGGGCGCGCCATTTAAAATCACGGGAAGTAGCTCAGCTTGGTAGAGCACTTGGTTTGGGACCAAGGGGTCGCAGGTTCGAATCCTGTCTTCCCGACCATTGAAAATATATATAAACATTATTAATTTGGGGCCTTAGCTCAGCTGGGAGAGCGCCTGCTTTGCACGCAGGAGGTCAGCGGTTCGATCCCGCTAGGCTCCATTGGTGAGAGATCACCAAGTAATGCACATTGAAAATTGAATATCTATATCAAATAGTAACAAGAAAAT
>CAKMQF010000110.1 GCA_927911745.1 uncultured Gemella sp. | reverse complement strand
GTATGTGCTACCGATCCATTTATTACGTGTTACTTCACCGTTGTCATAGTAATACCATGCGTTATCTTCTTTTTTCCAACCTTGTTTTTTCTCAACTGGTTTTGGTGCTTCTGGTTTCTTAGCATCTTTTACCCATGCTCCGTTCACATCTACGTAGTAACGTCCGTTGTCTACCCAAGCGCTTGTCGCCATTTTTCCATCAGCTCCAACCCAGTACGTACTACCAATCCATTTATTGCGAGCTACAGTTCCATTTTCAAAGTAATACCAAGTATTTCCTTCTTTTACCCAACCTTGTTTTTTCTCAACTGGTTTTTCAGCTTCTGGTTTCTTAGCGTCTTTTACCCATGCGCCATTGACACCTACATAATAACGTCCATTATCTACCCATGCGCTTGTCGCCATTTTTCCGTCAGCTCCAACCCAGTATGTGCTACTAATCCATTTATTACGAGCTACAGTTCCATTTTCGAAGTAATACCAAGTATTACCTTCTTTCACCCAACCTTGTTTCTTCACTTCAGCTGGTTTTGGTGCTTCTTGTTTTTTAGCATTTTTATCCCAAACTCCATTTGCACCTACATAGTAACGTCCATTATCTACCCATGCGCTTGTCGCCATCTTACCATCAGTTCCAAGCCAGTAGCTTCCTACCCAGGCATTTCTAACGATTTGCCCTTGGTGATAGAAGTACCATGCTCCACCACTTTGAACCCAACCTTGTTTTTGCGCTACTGCTGGTTTCGGTGTTACAGGTTTAGCTACTGCTGGTTTTTGAGCACCTTTTACCCATGCTCCATTTGCATCTACGTAGTAACGTCCGTTATCTACCCAGGCATTTGTTACCATTTTCCCATCTGCACCTAGCCAATAGTTTCCTGCCCAAGCGTTTCTTGTTAATGTTCCATTTTGCTTATAGAAGTACCAAGAATTTCCAGTCTTAACCCAACCTTGGGCTGCTAGAGCATCACTACTAGCTACTGTGTTCACATGCGATTGGTGTAGCTAATACTGTTAATACTCCTAATCCTATTTTTAATCTATTTTTTTGTCATAATATTTTCACCTCAAAAAAATCCCACGTTTTATTTAAATTGCATTACTTATTTTACAATAATTAATGCTTTATTTCAAGAAATTATAGGTTATTTTTCTTATTATTTTAAAAGTAAAGAAGTTGCCAATTCATCGACAACTTCTTTACTTAATTACCTATTTATAATATTCTACAATTCCGTCAACAATACCATTTGCTAAACGTTCTTGATATTCATTTGTTTTGATTTTATTACGCTCTTCTGGATTATCGATAAATCCTAATTCAACTAGAATTGAAGGAATGGAAGTTTCACGAAGTACTGTGAATGAAGCACGTTTAACTCCTCTATCATTTGCACCAGTTTGATATAATAGATTTTGTTGTACTTTATTAGCTAATTTTCTACTTCTTTCTAATCTCTCAGGATTATTATGATTTTCTTTATTTATCTTAGGTACTCTATCAGCAGTTGCTTGATAGTAGTATGTTTCGATACCACGTGCAATACCGCGTCCACCAGCATTAAAGTGAATACTTAATAACATATCCGCATTAGCTTTATTAGCTTGATCTGCACGATCTACTAAGTCTACATCTTTATCAACATTTCTACTTGTTAACACTGTATATCCTAAAGATGCAAGTTTACTACTTACTTTATTATACACACTTAGAGTTAAGTCTTTTTCTCTTACTCCACCGCTTACTGCCCCTGAGTCACTTCCACCATGTCCTGGATCTAGGAAAATAGAACGTTTTGTATTTTTATCTTTAGATGCATCTTTCACCCACGCACCATTAGCATCAACATAATAACGTCCATTGTCTACCCATGCATTAGTTGCCATCTTACCATCTGATCCTAACCAGTAGTTTCCTGCCCATTTATTACGAGCAAGTGTTCCATCTTCATTGTAATAGTACCAAACATTGTTTTCTTTTTTCCAACCTTGTTTCTTCTCAACTGGTTTTGGTGCTTCTGATTTTTTAGCGTTTTTTGTCCCAAACTCCATTTGCACCTACATAGTAACGTCCATTGTCTACCCATGAGCTTGTTGCCATTTTCCCGTCAGAACCTAACCAGTAACTTCCTACCCAGGCATTTTTAACAATTTTACCTTGGTGATAGTAGTACCATGCGTTACCTTCTTTTACCCAACCTTGTTTTTTCTCAACTGGTTTTGGTGCTTCTGGTTTCTTAGCATCTTTTACCCATGCTCCATTAGCTCCTACATAATAACGCCCATTATCTACCCATGAGCTTGTTGACATTTTTCCATCGGCTCCTACCCAGTACGTGCTGCTGATCCATTTATTACGAGCTAGTGCTCCATTTTCATAATAATACCAAGTACTTCCTTCTTTCACCCAACCTTGTTTTTTCACTTCAGCAGGTTTTGGTGCTACAGGTTTTACTGCTTCTGGTTTCTTAACATTTTTATCCCAAACTCCGTTAGCTCCTACGTAGTAACGTCCGCCATCTACCCATGAGCTTGTTGACATCTTACCATCAGCTCCAAGCCAGTAGCTTCCTACCCATGCGTTTCTAACTACATTTCCTTGGTAATAGTAGTACCAAGCTCCTCCACTTTGTACCCAACCTTGTTTTTGTGCTACAGCTGGTTTTGGCGCTGCAGGTTTTTGAGCTCCTTTTACCCATGCACCATTTGCATCCACGTAATAACGTCCGTTATCTACCCATGCATTTGTTACCATTTTCCCATCGGCACCTAGCCAATAGTTCCCTGCCCAAGCGTTTCTTGTTAATGTTCCATTTTGTTTATAGAAGTACCAAGCATTTCCAGTCTTAACCCAACCTTGAGCTGCTAATGCATCACTACTAGCTACTGTGTTCACAGCAATTGGTGTGGCTAATACTGTTAGTACTCCCAATCCTAATTTTAATTTATTTACTTTCATAATAGTTCCTCTTAATTTCTTCTAAAATAATTCTGTTTACATAAATACATATCTTACTATTTTATTATAAAATCAACAATTTTTCAAAAAATACCATGGTTGTAACATAATCTTAATATTAGTCACATATTTATTGACACTTACATATACTTCCGATAAAATGAATATATAAAATTATAGGAAGGACTCGTTTTTTACGAGAAAATTACACTATGACTGAAAAAATACTAGTAACTGGTGGAGCTGGATTTATCGGGTCTCACACTTGTATAGAATTATTAAACAATGGAAATGAAGTAGTTGTCGTGGACAACTTATATAATGCAAACAAAAAAAGTTTAGAAGTAGTAGAAAGAGTTACAGGAAAAAAAGTAACATTCTACGAGGCTGATATTCGTGATGAAGCAAAATTAGACGAAATCTTTGAAAAAGAAGGAAACATCTTTGGAGTTATTCACTTCGCTGGATTAAAGGCTGTAGGTGAATCTTGCCAATTACCTTTAAAATACTACGATAACAACGTAGCAGGAACTACAACACTATGCCGTGTTATGGAAAAACACAACTGTAAGAACATTATCTTCAGTTCTTCAGCTACAGTATACGGAGATCCTCACGCATTACCAATTAAAGAAGATTTCCCATTATCTGTAACTAACCCATATGGACGTACTAAACTAATCTTAGAAGAAATTTTAGGAGATGTATACACAGCTGATAATGAATGGAATGTTGTGTTACTACGTTACTTCAACCCAATCGGAGCACACGAATGTGGAGATATCGGAGAAGATCCAACAGGAATTCCAAATAACCTACTTCCATACGTAATGCAAGTAGCTGTTGGTAAATTAGAGAAAGTTAATGTCTTCGGTGATGACTTCGATACACATGATGGTACTGGAGTTCGTGACTACATCCACGTGGTAGACTTAGCTCGTGGTCACGTAGCTGCCCTTAAAAAATTAGAAAAAGGTAGTGGACTAACTAAATACAATCTAGGAACAGGAGTAGGATACTCTGTATTAGATATTATTAAGAGTGCTTCTGCTGCTGTTGGTCGTGACCTACCTTACGTTATCGCACCACGTCGCGCAGGAGATATCGCTGCATGTTACGCAGACGCTTCAAAAGCTAAAGAAGAACTTGGTTGGGAAGCACAGTACGATGTAAAACGTATGTGCGAAGACTCATGGAGATGGCAAAGTAAACATCCAAATGGATTTGCTGACTAAAGCCTATTAATAAATATTATAAAAATACTCGGAGTTGGATTTTCCAACTCCGAATTTATTTTATAAGTATAAACCAATAAAAATAAAAAGCAAGGCTGTGAATTTCTTCACAATCTCGCTTTTATTTATATACTACCATAAATGGACCACCCGCAGAATTGTCCTCTAGTTCCATACTACGTTGATTCCAAATCTCATCAACGTTGTACCATTTATTCGTTCTTTCTGGATTATCTGGATCTATCGCAAGAGTTTTACCATTTTGATAACCACTTAGTACTATTGCATGCGTGCTATAACCTTTTACAAAAATTCCATGACCTACAGCACCATAAACAATATTTCCATTTTGCAATGCAGCTTTTAAATCATCTTTAGAATTAACAACACGATAGTTACAACCCCAATGTTCAATAGCCGCAACAGCTCCAAGACTAGAAGTCCCAGTGAACAGCGTATTCATCTCCATAGATGTATCATAAATATAATCCGCGACCTGAACAGGTGTAACATTCTCCTTTAGACCAGAAATAATCATCGATAGCGATGTAGGCACGCAACCTGTAGTCTTCATATTAGAGATACCATATCTCTTAGAACTCCATCTCGCATCCGCTTGATAATATTGTGGAAGCTTTACAGGTTTTACGAAATCTTTAGATTTTTCATCGTAAAGATGATTTATACTATCTTCATTAGAGAAATATTCCCATTTACCTTGCTGATCTTTTATCCAATCAGCCTTAACATGTCCTGTTCCAGTTAGTAATAAGCTACCTACTAGAAGAACACTAATACCTTTTTTCATAAACCTGTCACCTCCATTTTTTCTAATAATTTTACTTTAAATTATACTATTTTTAATAAATAAAAACAAATGAGAGAAACTCAAAAGTCATAATTTTGTAGAAATTAATTTTTTCGAGTTACCTCTCATAAATATATATTTGAAAATCTATCTAAGATATTTTAAATATTATCTCTTTACCAATTTTTATCTAGATATTCAGAGTAAATTTACTATATCTTAATACGCCGGTCTTGCATAACCTTTAATGTAGCTAGAATTCCAGTTATAAGTTTTTCTGTTTACTTTTGTCTTCGCAGTGCTTCCTGCATATAATGCAGAGTTACCTTCGATAGTAGTGATTACACCGTTATTTACTGATTCAACGATACCGATGTGGTCTGCCCAACCTCCACCGTCCCAGTCAAATGTAACGATGTCTCCCACTTTAGGTTGAGTTCTTCCTTTCCAGATACCTTTTTTCTCCATGATACCGATATGACGTTGAACACCACATTCTCTACCAATAAGGTCACTTAGTCCTGCTTGTTGGAATACTGTTGTAACAAAAATATCGCACCAGTCATCATCATACGTCGCAGTGTATCCTACTGGTTTTGGATCTACAGAGTTATAAGCATCAACGATTTTCTTGTGTTCTCTTGTTCCTGTTTCAACACCCATATATTTACGAGCAATATCAAGAACTCTATTTAGGTTAGTATTGTTAGCTGGATTTTGAACCCAAGCTCCATTGCTTCCAACAAAGTAACGGTTGTTATCTACCCATTTATTTGTAGCCATTTTACCGTCAGCTTCTAGCCAATAGTTTCCTGCCCAAGCATTTTTAACCATTTGACCTTGTGCATTAAAGTAGTACCATGTGCTTCCACTCTTAACCCAACCAGTATGTTTACCTGTTGGTACTGGATCTTCTTTTTTCTTTTCTTTATCCCAAGCTCCATTAGCTCCTACATAGTGACGGCCATTATCTACCCATGCGTTAGTAACCATCTTACCATCCGGACCTAACCAATAGTTTCCTACCCATTTATTACGAGCTAATGAACCATCTTCATTATAATAATACCAAACGTTGTTTTCTTTTTTCCAACCACGTTTTTTTCTCTTCTGGTTTCTTATCTTCTTTTTTCTTATCTTTTTCCAAAACTCCATTGGCACCTACGTAATAACGATCGTTGTCTACCCATGAGTTTGTTGCCATTTTCCCGTCAGATCCTAGCCAATAATTTCCAAGCCAAGCGTTTTTAACCATTTGTCCTTGGTGGTAGTAGTACCATGAGTTACCTTCTTTTTTCCAACCTTGTTTTTTCTCTTCTGGTTTTGGAGCTCTTGTTTTTTTAGCATTTTTATCCCAAACTCCATCAGCACCAACGTAATAACGACCATTATCTACCCATGATCTTGTCGCCATCTTACCATCAGAACCTAACCAGTAGTTTCCTTGCCAAGCATTTCTAACCATGATTCCTTGGTTATAGTAGTACCAAGTGCTACCTTCTTTTACCCAACCATTTTTCTTCTCAGCTGGTTTTGGAGCTTCTTGTTTTTTAGCATTTTTATCCCAAACTCCATTAGCACCTACATAGTGACGCCCTCCGTCTACCCATGTATTTGTTGCCATTCTACCATCAGAACCTAGCCAGTAGCTTCCTACCCAAGCATTTCTAACGATATTCCCTTGGTAATAATAGTTCCATGCTGAACCATTTTGTACCCAACCTTGTTTCTTAACTTCAGCAGGTTTTTGAGCTCCTTTTACCCAAAGACCATTGCTTCCTACGTAGTAGCGTCCTCCGTCTACCCACGCATTTGTTGCCATTCTTCCGTCTGCACCTAGCCAGTAATTTCCTTGCCAGGCGTTTCTTACTACATTACCTTGATTATTATAGAAGTACCATGAAGAACCACTTTGCACCCAACCTTGAGCTGCATGTGCTTCAGTACCAGCTACTGTATTTACTGCAATCGGTGTAGCTAATACCGTCAGTACTCCTAATCCTAATTTCCATTTATTTTTTCTCATAATAGATTTCTTACTCCTTGCTCATATTATAATACATTCATGCATTTTCTATTATATCATTAAGATATCCCTTTTGATATTACAAGTTAGTTACAAATATAGACAGACTAAGATTAGCCTGTCTACATGATTTCATATTTTATTCTTTATAATATTCTTTCTTCCAACTAAAACCTTTAACTAATCCAACTAAAGTTCCTACCCCATAGCTGAAATGCACTAAGAATAGTAAGATTGGAATTAACAACATCGTTGCATTAAACTTATTATTAATAATAGTCATCAATGTAACGAGAATTGTAAATAATCCATAAGCAATCGCAAGAAGTACAGCAAATAACTTCGTCAACGGCAACATCAATAAACTAAAAATTATTCCTAAAACAAATACAAAAGGAACGAAATGGAAGATAGAGAAGGCCTTAGGATAAACATGGCTTACCTTACCAATCCAATATCCGTTTGAATATTTTTGTTTTAACATTCTATTTACTGTAGGTCTAGTATATTGATACGATAATATATCATTGCTATAACGAATCTTATAACCATTTTTTCTAATTCGATAATGCAGTTCATTATCTTCAACACGACCTACTTTTTCATCCAGTAGTCCGATTTTATCAAATATTTCCTTTTTATACATTCCTTGGAAGACTGAACTTACATAACGTTTAGAAGTCTGTTTACGATAATTCGCTATTCCACTACCGAACATATTTTCCTCGACCAACAATAATGTCTTACTTAAATTATCTTCATTCTCAATAATATTTGGACGTGGCCCTCCACAAACATCTTCTCCACTTTCGATAACTTTAACATTATTCTCAATAAAGTTCTCGGTAATATGTGAATGGCAATCTACTTTAAGGATACATTCTCCTCTTGCAGCTTTTATACCCACATTCATACCAGCCGACAATATCACCTTAGGATTTTTCAACAATACTACATCGTAAAAATCATGATTACTAGCTTTGAAATCTTCTAATATCTCCCAGCTTTTATCTTTTGACATCCCATCTATAAATATTAATTCTATCTTGCTATGATCATATGTCTGATTCTTAAAATCTTCTATTAATCTTGGTAAAAACTTTTCCTCATTTAAAAGTCCGATTACAACCGAAACTAACATAATTATCTCCTTTATCAAAAAGGAAGCTAGATTAAAATACTAACCTAGCCCTTCCTTTCTTATCTATCTTTTCTTCCTAATTTTTCATTAGCGCTGAACATTATACTCGCGATAGACTCACCCCAATACGGTGCAGTCGCGTAGTTAACATTCATACCGCTTGCTTTGTTTCCTAAGTGTGCTCCGTTAGCTGGATATCCCGAATTGTGTAGATACTTAGAATTAATCCAACGTGCAGCTCCCATAATACCACTATCTACATCATCAAATTTAGTCGCAGAAGTATATGGAGTATCATCATATGCAGAAATTCCAAAGAAGTTATTTTTATCTTTAGCGATTTTACTTCTTCCCCAAGCACTTTCTAAAGCACTGTGCGCCACTAGGTATAAAGCATTAACTCCATATCTTTGTTCAGCTGCTTTAAATGTAGCTCCTTTACCAGCTAATTTACTATCATTAGCTCCCATTAGGCTGTATAGTCTATTAATATCAGCCGCAGTATAGTTCGTTCTAGATTTTAAATTAGAGAATTGGAATGGGTGATTTAATTTGAATGTTCCGAAGTTAATACCATCTGCTGAATAATATGATTTACCAACTTGCATATTCGCATTGTGATAAGCTACCATTACTTTAGTGTACGGAGAGTATCTGTGATAAACATATTTTCCATCACTTACATAATCTGGAATGAATGTATCATTAGAGTCAATTGCAGTTACTTGACTAGCATTAACATAACCTGTAAGTCCAGCTACTTGAACAGGGATTCTACCATTCACAGTAGATCTGTTATCTCTAAACAGTACTGTATCTTTAGAAACATGAGATAAGATACGTCCATTAGCATCATATACAGGGATGTATAATGATTTTACTTTGTAATAACCAGAATAGTTAACTCCATGTCCTGCATTTTTAACCCATGCTCCAGAACCATCTACATAATAACGCCCATTATCTACCCACGCATTAGTAGCCATTTTTCCGTCAGCACCTAACCAGTAGTTACCTGCCCATTTATTACGAGATAATGTTCCATTTTCATAGTAGTACCAAGCACTTCCTTCTTTCACCCAGCCGTTCTTCTTGACTTCTGATTTTACTTCTTGCTTCTTAGCAGATTTATCCAATAGACCATTAGCTCCCACATAGTAACGTCCGTTATCCACCCATGAGCTTGTCACCATCTTACCATCTGAACCTAACCAGTAGCTTCCTACCCATGCATTTCTAGTAATTTGACCTTGGTAATAGAAGTACCATGCGTCCCCTTCTTTTACCCAACCTTGTTTTTTCTCCACAGGTTTAACCGCTTCTGGTTTCTTAGCGTCTTTCACCCATGCTCCGTTAGCACCAACATAGTAACGTCCACCGTCTACCCATGAACTTGTCGCCATTTTTCCATCAGCTCCAACCCCAATACGTACTGCTGATCCATTTATTACGAGCTAATGTTCCATTTTCGAAGTAATACCAAGTACTTCCTTCTTTTACCCAGCCGTTCTTTTTAACTTCTGGTTTTGGTGTTTCTTGTTTTTTAACAGTTTTATCCAAAACTCCATTTGCTCCTACGTAGTAACGTCCATTATCTACCCATGAACTTGTCGCCATTCTTCCATCGGCTCCTAACCAATAGCTACCTATCCAAGCATTTCTAACAATATTTCCTTGGTAATAATAGTTCCATGCTGAGCCGTTTTGAACCCAACCTTGTTTCTTAACTTCTGGTTTAGTTGCAGCAGGTTTTTGTGCACCTTTAACCCAAAGTCCATTACTTCCTACATAGTGGCGTCCGCCATCTACCCAAGCGTTAGTCACCATTCTTCCATCGGCTCCTAACCAGTAATTTCCTGACCAAGTATTTCTTGCTAATGTTCCATTTTGATTATAAAAGTACCAAGCGTTTCCAGTCTTAACCCAGCCTTGTGCAGCTAGAACGTCACTGCTAGCTACTGCATTCACAGCTATTGGTGTAGCTAATACTGTTAATACTCCTAATCCTAATTTCAGTTTATTTCTTCCCATTTTTTATAGTCCTCTTTGCTCATTGTTATGCATTGATAATTATACCATAGTTAAGCCTTTTTTAGGGTTACAATTAGATTATTTTTTATTACATCTATATTACAAATAAGCAAGAAATATTATTACTTAATTAGAATAATAAAAAAGAATGGAGATTAATTCTCGCATTCTTCTTTTAGTATTTCTTCTAATTTGTTGTAGTCTTTAACACTATCGATTTCATAGATGCTATTAGGTTCTAATTCTTCTACATAAACATCTAGTTTCTCGATATTATCTTTAACCATATTATCCCAGTACAAGTTCATGAACTCATTACTTTCATAAGCTTTATCGATAAACTCACGATTTTCTCTGCAGTTTCTTTATCCCCAGAAAGATACCCCACTTAAGATTCTTCCTGCTTTACTGTCTACGATAATGTCTTGTACTTTATAATCATCACCGTAGATTAAGAACCATTCATTCTCACAATCTTCGCGATAAACGCTGAAATATGTCGAACGATCGATATCAGCTCTAAACATATTTTTGAATAAATAGTTATCAGCATCGATTACATAACTGTCCGCTAATTTTTCCTTAACTAAGTATAATGAGTAGAAGTTATTGTACTCAGCATACTTATCGTTAAACACTAACTCTACATTATACTTTTCTTTTAAATAATCGAATTGCTCATGTAAATACCCAACAACGACGATTATTTCATCTATTCCTTTTTCTTTTAAAAATTCAATTTGGTACTCCACAAGTGGCTTATCCTTAACCTTTATCAAAGCCTTTGGAGTATTATCTGTCATCGGTCTAAGACGCGTTCCTAACCCTGCAGCTAATATAATTGCTTTCATTATCTATTTGTTACTCCTCTCTAACAATAACATAAACACCCAGTATGATAATAATAGATGTAACTACTAATTGTAAATTCACCTCTAATGCAACAAAAATCATTGAGAATAATATTGTCCAAACAACATAGCTGACATTAAGTCCTGTTGCCTTCGCCGGTTCTAATCTATTAATAGCCATATAGTATAGAATGTAAGATACCATATTACTAACTACGAAGAAAATAATAAGCCCACCGAATTTAACGTCAAGACTAGTCTCAATTCCTAAACCGTTGAATGAGATTATTACTAAATACGCTAAAAATGATGTCACCTGACGAATTAATAAAGTCTCTAACTCATTAAGATTATTTTTCATTGCATATGAACTAAGAACACTCTCACTACCCCAAGCAACTGCACAGATTAATGCGAACATAAACCCAAGGTAAAATGATTCAACCTGTTCACTCTTATAACTTTGAATGAAAATACCAACAATAATAAGTGCAATTCCTAAAATAGTTTTTGATGAAACTTTATTTTTTAAAAATATAACAGCTAGTATCACCGATACAGCAGGATAAATCGCTGTAATCGAAGATGTCAATCCACTTCCTATATACTTCACCGCATATAGATTACACTGCATTCCGATAGGACCCGCAAGTAGCGCACCTACAATAACACTAACACTTTTTATATTCGTAAATATCTTGAAATTAATTGTTTTATACTTAACTAAAATAATCGCCAATAAAACAAAAATACTAATAAAATCATGGATTACCGCTACCGCAAAAGGCGAAACATTATAAAGTGAAAATATATACGCACTTATCGCAAGTCCCAGTCCCCAAAACATACCAGATAAAAGTCCAGCCGATACACCTATTTTATTTTTCATAACTTTCTACATACTCCTTCAAATTCTTAACCGCTCTTAAATATCTGTCTTTTCCATAAGATCCAAAGTCCGCACCTTGTTCTTCTTTATAAATCGTCCACAAACTCCACAGGAAGTCCTGTAAAATTTTATAAATCATAATCTTAGCTACGCTAACTGGAGTATCTTCACTGAAGTACGCTTTGAAGAATTCTCCTTCTTCAGCCTTTCTGAAGTTAGACTCTAAGAAAAGCGCCGCTAAATCCCACATCGGATCATTCATCGCAGAATATTCCCAGTCAATAAGGTAAACACGACCAGTCTCATCTTCGATGAAATTCTCCGGTACAAGATCGATATGACAAGATTTTCTATCAACACCAATCTCTTCTAGGTGATTTTGTAGAGAAAATACCTTCTCCCTTATCTTCTCATAATAAGGATAACTGATATTACCTTCAATCAGACCTTCATATTTTCTTATCTCATCGAAGACTCTGAATTCACCTTCAAGAACCTTCCCAGAACTATGTACTTTTTTTAGAATGTTCGCAACTGCTTCTTTCTTCACTTTTAGGTAATGCGCATCAAAAGTCGTTGCATTCTCAACATATTCATTTACTTTTATTCCAGATTCAATATCAAAGATATAGTTTTTTACATCCAAACCTAAATCAGCAAGATTCGCAAGATTGTTTTTCTCCGCAACCCTATTGATCAGCTTATCAGTCCCTTTACCAAAGAACTTAACTATATACTTATTACTCGTAGTCTCCACCAGGTAATTACTATTCGTCATACCACCTAGTTGTTCTACTTTTACCACTTCCTCAGATTCAGTAAGTAGTTTTTCTATTTTACTTTTTATTAGTTGTTTCAATGTAAAGCCTCTTTTCTACATTAGAATATTACTTACCATTATAACATAAAATGAGATAACTCATAGTCTTTTTACTATAATTTTTCATTGATAATAAAAAAGAGAGTGACTCAAAAAGGTACTACACCCAAAAATATTGGACAAAATATTAAGTTATTTTTGTTTAGTATTTTTAAACTTTAAAGTCAGTAAATTTTATTACTTTTAGTGACTTTCATTCCTTACAGTTATTCAAGATTTTTCGAACTATTTAATCAAGGATTTTTTAAAAGGCGTAGCCCTTGTCCTTGATTAAATAGGAGGAAAATCTAAACTGTAAAAGGGAATGAAAGTTTCTTTTTGTTTATTTTAACTTTTATTAATTTTTCTATAGTTTACAGGACTCAGTCCACCTAAGTTTAACTTTATTCTTTCTTCGTTATAATACTTTATATAATCAATAATAGCTTCTTTTAATTCACATTTATTTTTAAAAGTATCTTCAAATCCGTAATACATCTCAGATTTTAAAACCCCAAAGAAGGATTCCATAAATGCATTATCTGCCGATGTTCCTTTTCTAGACATTGATTGTGTAATTCCTTTTATTTTAAGGAATTGTCTATATTCAATATGTTGATATTGCCAACCTTGATCACTATGTAGTATCATTCCATCGTATCTTTCATTTTGAAGTTGCGATAACATTTCATGTTGTTGTGCCATATTAGGTGAAAATGAAACACTATAGGCTATTATCTCAGCATTATATCCATCAATTATAGGTGCTAAATAAACCTTATCCTCTCCAACTTTGAATTCAGTTACATCTGTATAACATTTCTTTAATGGTTCTGAAGCGAAGAAATCTCTATCTATTATATTATCTGCGATTTTTCCAATCTCTCCTTTATAAGAATTGTATTTTCTAGTAGGCCTTACAATGATAGCACATCTAGTTTTCTCATTAATCTCAAGACTTTTTTATGATTTACTAAAAATCCCATATTTCTAAGTTCTGATGTTACTCTTCTATAACCATATCTTAGTTTGTTCTTGTCCTGAATAGATTTAATAGCTTCTTCTATACTTTTATTTTTTTTATCTTTATCTTCTTTATTTTTTGTATAATAATATGATGAACGAGATAACCCTAAAATCTTTAATAGTATATTTAATTTATGTTTTACCTTTAATTCTTCTACTATTTTTGTTTTCTCTTCATTTGAGATTGTTTTAACCTTATCTCCCTCAACTTTTTTAAAACTTCATTTTCTGCACGTAAGTACTCGAGTTCTTTCTCTAATTGTTCAACTTTTGATAATTCTTTATTTTCAATATTTTTATTATTTTTTTTCATCTTACTAGGTCTTCCTTTCGGTTTCTCTAGTATATTATACCCGTTTTCTTTAAATTTTGAAATCCAATTATGTAGTAAACCGGGATTTGGTAATGCATACTTTAATGAAGTAGCTTTTATAGAGTTTCCTAATATTAAAACTTCATTGATTATATCTAATTTTAATTCTACTGGATAGCAAGTATTTTTTCTTTTAATCAGTATTGTCTCACCATGTAAATCAGCTAATTTTACCATATACCTCACATTACTAGAATTAATTTTAAACTTTTTAGATAGTTCCATGTATGAGTATCCTTCTTTCTTAAGTCTATACATTTCTATCTTATTTTCATCTGTTAATTTCATAATAAATAGCCCTCCAAAATTTGTCCAAATTTTGGGGACTATTACCTTCTAACTCTTGGGGTTGAATTTTATTCACATCTTTGAATATTATTGTTTAACCTCATCTCTGATGCTTTCCCATAATTCTTTTGCTTGTACTATGTCTAAACCATAGTGTTCTCTAATAATTTTAATATTTGCAATATCACCAACATCTGGATTAACAACTGCTTTTATATCAGAATATTTACTAGCAATTAATTCTTTAACTTCTAATGCACGTTTGTTTGAAGCTTCTTCTTTTACAGCTTCCCATAGTGCTTTTGCATCATAAAGTACTAGATCTGTATATCTATCTCTTATCATTTTAACATTGTGGATATCTCCTTTAGTAGCATCGACTACTGAAAGTACTTCTTCTCTGTTACTATCTTTCACAAGTTCATTAAATTTTTCTTTACTCACTTTTGTTTTTCTGCCCATTCTTCTTTTGACTTACTGTTTCTAGTTGAGAA
>CAKMQF010000109.1 GCA_927911745.1 uncultured Gemella sp. | reverse complement strand
TTAATGAAGAGAGAATAAAAGAGAAACTAGGATGGTTAAGTCCTAAACAATATAGAATAAAACATATGACTGTATAAATATAAAAAGATAGCGTAGCAGCATTATAACTACTACGCTATCCTAAGTCTAACTTTTTGGGGTCAGATCAAAATACATTTTTTCTTAATTTTCTTATTGAAAAAACTAACAGTATGATTAATATTAAAGAGTATACTATTCCTACTATATGTGCTGATGATGGTAACATAGTAACTAAGAAGAATGTCACGACATTAAGTAGTACTAATAATAAAATAGCTCCGAAAGCTAAAATAGTTAATAGGACTTGATTTATCGAACTACGATTAGCTAAATCTGTGATAGTGTTCCAGTTTAGATATAATTTTTTATAGTCGTTTGTATAACTATAGAATGAAAAGACAATACTTGAAATAATATAAGATATTATTGTTACAATTGCTAATAAGATTGGTGTTTTAGTTATAATTAACATCATAATCAGAGCAAATAATCCAAATCCAAGTTGTAATAAGGTAGCTATTGCTAATTTGATTTTTAGGTATTTTTTTAAAAATCTAATGGAAGAGATTTTAAAAAAATAGTAATCTTGTTTTTTCTAGTGAAATTGCTATACTTGTAAAATTCATAGGATTAGAATTAATGTACAATGCTAATGTAAATCCTATAGTCATAGCTACCGGGTAGAATATTGGTGGTAGTGTAATACCTCCGTGCTTTCTAATTTCTATAATCGGAATTATAAATATACCAAGTGTAATTATAAGATTAGTAAATACAGTTGTCGAAATTGTACTGTTTAACAATAGTTTTAAATTTCTCTTAATTAGTTTAGAAAATAGTGTAGTTGATGTACTATTAGTATTTTCTTTAATTTTTACAGTTTTTGAACTAGATGTGTATGTATTATCTGATATTCTATATAAGTCTTTCATATATTTTCTTATTACAAATATATATGTAGTAAAGAAAGAAATAAGTGCTAAGATAATAGCTACTATTAAGTAAGTATAAGTCTTAGAAATATCTAATACGAGTATATTTAAAAATAAATCTCCTGAATAATCTGAATCAAAACTTTTAAAAGTATGAGCAAAATTAAATATGTATCCTGTGAAGAATATCAACGCAATTAATATTGTAGCTGCATTAACTTTCCCTTTATTCTTCTTAAAATTTGGGATATAAGTAATAAATGAAAGTAGTGTCATAATAGAACATATTAAAGTAATCATAAATGCAAAACTATATACTAATACGAAGAAAAATTTTTGAATTGAAAACTCTGCATTTAATCCAATAATCAAGTTTATGACTATTAAAGGAGTAAAATTACTAATAACTTGTGAAAGTAGAGTGAACAATTTACTAAAAAATATTTCAGATCCTGTAACAGGTAAGTGAATAATTGCTAATGTATCATCACTTTCGTAAAACATATTGATAAAATTATTCAAAATCTGAATAAATACTAATAATAAAATAAAGAAAAGTATACTCCTATAACCCGATCCAGAAAAGTTAAAACCACGAGAAAACATTGAAAATACAAATAAAATATTTAAAAAATTGAAAAAATTCATCATTAATATATTTCTAAAAAGCTTATGTCTTATATCGCTTTTTCCACTGAATTTTGTTCTATATTTATTTCTTTGTGGAGGAAAACTATAAAGAAGATTCGTTAAGAATAATTCCTTCATTACATTGAATCTCATGTTTAATCACCACCTAAAATATCTGAATTTGAATTTTTTACTATATTAAGATAAATTTCTTCTAAATTATCTCCCTGAAATTGTTCTTTAAGCTCGTTAAGTGTACCGATAAAAACCAGTTTTCCCTTACTGAGAATGCCTATTCTATCGCATAGATGTTCAGCGACCTCCAAGACATGAGTAGAGAATAGAACACTATTGCCTTTAGTGGCATGTTCTTTCATTAAGTTTTTTAAGTCAAATGCAGCTTGTGGATCTAATCCTGTCATAGGTTCATCCATAATCCAAAACTTAGGTTCTGATAATAATGCTCCAATAACAAATACTTTTTGTCTCATACCATGAGAGAAGGAACTAATTTCTTGGTGTTCAACTCCTACCATATTAAATAATTTGCAGTACCTATTAAGAATATCATCTCTTGTTTTATTATCAATTTCATATATGCTAGCGACTAATGACCAATATTCAAAGGCGGATAATGTAAGAAACATATCAGGAGTATCAGGAACATAGCCAATTTGTTTTTTACATTCTAATCTATTATTTTTTAAAAGTAGGTCATTGAAATAAATCTCTCCTGAAGTAGGTTCTAGTATACTAACTAGAGATTTGATTGTAGTAGATTTACCAGCTCCGTTATGCCCGATAAGTCCGAATATTTCTCCATTATTAATAGTAAGACTCAAATCATCGACGGCTAGCTTTGTGTCAAATTTCACGGTAAGATTTTTAATTTTTATCATAAATTCCCCTCCATATGTATTAAGTTAATTAAATTATACAGCAAACAAAAGGAATTAGCAATATAAAAATCATGCTAATCTTGATAATTATTCTCTTATGAGTTAAATAATACATGCTATGAATAATAGCAAGACACACCTGGTATAGTGTATAATAAATCTAATGATGAAACACCTGGAAGTGTTTGTTTATAAGTTGAAAATGATACACCTGGTTAAGTGTGAAAATAGAACGTGATAATAGCAAGTTAAAAAAGATATAAAAAAAATTTTAAAAAAGTATTGACAAGAAAAAATAAAAGTGGTATTATTTAGTACGTGAGTGTTACGGCACTCTGTGTAAAGCCACTATGGCTTATAAAAAAATTAAAAACGTGATACACCTGGATAGGTGATTCACAGACTATCGAGGAAAGGAGGAAATCAGGAAAATGCCAACTATTAACCAATTAGTTCGTAAACCTCGTAAATCAAAAGTATCAAAATCAGATTCACCAGCACTTAACAAAGGTTACAACTCTCAAAGAAAGAAAGAAACTAACATTTCTTCACCACAAAAACGTGGAGTTTGTACTCGTGTTGGGACTATGACACCTAAAAAAACCTAACTCAGCTTTACGTAAATATGCACGTGTTCGTTTATCAAACCAAATCGAAGTAACAGCATATATCCCAGGTATCGGACACAACCTACAAGAACACAGTGTTGTACTTATTCGTGGAGGACGTGTAAAAGACTTACCAGGGGTACGTTACCACATCATCCGTGGAGCTTTAGATACTGCAGGAGTTAACGACCGTAAACAAGGACGTTCACTATACGGTGCTAAAAAACCAAAAGAGAAAAATAATATAAGATAAAAATTTGATAAAGAATTCGTGAAAGGAGGCAGACACTATGCCACGTAAAGGTCCAGTTGCAAAACGTGACGTTTTGCCAGATCCAATTTATAACTCAAAATTAGTTACAAAATTGATTAACAAATTAATGCTAGATGGGAAACGCGGTACAGCACAAAGAATTTTATATTCAGCGTTTGATTTAATTAAAGAAAAATCAGGACGTGATGCTATGGAAGTTTTCGAAGAAGCATTAAACAACATTATGCCAGTTCTAGAAGTTCGTGCTCGTCGTGTTGGTGGTTCTAACTACCAAGTACCAGTAGAAGTACGTGCTGAAAGAAGAACTACATTAGGTCTACGTTGGTTAGTTAACTATTCTCGTTTAAGAGGAGAAAAAACTATGGAACAACGTTTAGCTAATGAAATTTTAGACGCAGCAAATAACACTGGTTCAGCTGTTAAGAAACGTGAAGATACTCACAAAATGGCTGAAGCAAACAAAGCATTTGCTCACTATCGTTGGTAATTATAGGGTGAATATCAAGCTATTTTATAGCTTGAATTTTTCACTATAAAAGACAAATTACTCAAAACATTTAAAAATTTATGAAAGGAGAAAATTGACTCATGACTAGAGCATTTTCTTTAAAAGATACTCGTAACATCGGTATCATGGCTCACATCGACGCAGGTAAAACTACTGCAACAGAGCGTATTTTGTTCTACACTGGGAAAATCCACAAAATCGGAGATACTCACGATGGTAACTCACAAATGGACTGGATGGAACAAGAACAAGAACGTGGTATCACTATCACATCTGCTGCAACAACTGCTGAGTGGAAAAAACACCGTATCAACATCATCGATACACCGGGGACACGTAGACTTCACAGTTGAGGTTGAGCGTTCACTTCGTGTACTTGATGGATCAGTAGCAGTATTAGATGCGCAATCAGGTGTTGAACCACAAACAGAAACAGTTTGGCGTCAAGCTACAACTTATGGGGTTCCTCGTATCGTATTCGTAAACAAAATGGATAAAACAGGAGCTGACTTCCTATACTCTGTAGGAACAATCCACGACAGATTACAAGCTAACGCACACCCAATTCAACTTCCAATCGGAGCTGAAGATTTATTCGAAGGTGTAATTGACCTTGTTGAAATGAAAGCTATTTACAACGAAGGTAGCGTAGGGGAAAATCTTGTTGTTAAAGAAATTCCAGCTGAATACCAAGATCAAGCTGAAGAATACCGTGAAAAACTTATCGAAGCTGTTGCAGAATTCGATGAAGACTTCATGGAAAAATACTTAGGTGGAGAAGAAATTACAATTGACGAGCTTAAAGCTGCAATTCGTAAAGCTACATTATCTGTAGAATTCTTCCCAGTAGTATGTGGATCAGCATTCAAATATAAAGGGGTACAACCAATGCTAGATGCAGTAGTAGAATACCTACCATCTCCATTAGACGTACCAGCTATTAAAGGTGTAAATCCAGATACTGATGAAGAAGTAGAAAGACACTCATCTGATGAAGAGCCATTCTCAGCATTAGCTTTCAAAGTTATGACTGACCCATTCGTAGGGAAACTTACTTTCTTCCGTGTGTACTCAGGTATCTTATCATCTGGTTCATACGTTAAAAACTCAACTAAAGGTAAACGTGAACGTGTAGGACGTATCCTACAAATGCACGCTAACACTCGTAACGAAATCGCTGAAGTTTACGCTGGTGATATCGCTGCAGCTGTTGGTCTTAAAGATACTACTACTGGGGACACACTTTGTGACGAGAAAAACGAAGTTATTCTTGAATCAATGGAATTCCCAGAACCAGTTATCCAACTTTCAGTTGAACCAAAATCTAAAGCTGACCAAGATAAAATGTCTACAGCTTTACAAAAATTACAAGAAGAAGACCCAACATTCCGTGCTGGAACTGACGAAGAAACTGGACAAGTTATCATCGCAGGTATGGGTGAGCTTCACTTAGACATCATCGTTGACCGTATGCGTCGTGAATTCAAAGTTGAATGTACAGTAGGTGCTCCAATGGTATCTTACCGTGAAACATTCAAACAAGCTGCACAAGTACAAGGTAAATTCACTCGTCAATCTGGTGGACGTGGACAATACGGGGACGTATGGATTGAGTTCACTCCAAATGAGCCAGGTGCAGGATTTGAATTCGAAAATGCTATCGTTGGTGGGGTAGTTCCTCGTGAATACATCCCAGCAGTAGAAGCAGGATTAAAAGACTCTATGGCAAACGGGGTATTAGCTGGATACGAATTAATCGACGTTAAAGCTAAATTATTCGATGGATCATACCACGATGTCGATTCATCTGAAATGGCGTTCAAAGTTGCTGCATCATTAGCTCTTAAAGAAGCTGCTAAAAAATGTAACCCAGTAATCTTAGAACCAATCATGAAAGTTGAAGTTGTAATGCCTGAAGAATACTTAGGAGATATCATGGGAGACATCACTTCACGTCGTGGACGTGTTGAAGGTATGGAAGCTCGTGGTAACGCACAAGTAGTAAGTGCTTCAGTACCATTATCTGAAATGTTCGGATATGCAACTTCTCTACGTTCTTCAACTCAAGGACGTGGTACTTACTCAATGGTATTTGACCACTACGAAGAAGTACCTAAAATCAATTTTCTGAAGAAATTATCAAAAAAAAATAAGGATAATAAAAAATTATTCTTTATAGTTGCAATTTTCGTTGTAACATTATAAAATATAGTTATCATAGAATGCTATGTGACTAATTTAAAAAATTAAAATTTTATTAACTTGAAGGAGACATTTTTAAAATGGCAAAAGAAAAAATTTGACCGTAGTAAAACACATGCTAACATTGGAACAATTGGTCACGTTGACCACGGTAAAACTACTTTAACAGCAGCTATCGCTACTGTATTAGCAAAAACTTATGGTGGAGAAGCTAAAGACTACGCTTCAATCGATAACGCACCAGAAGAAAGAGAACGTGGTATCACAATCAACACTTCTCACATCGAGTACGAAACTCCAAACCGTCACTACGCACACGTAGACTGCCCAGGACACGCTGACTATGTTAAAAACATGATCACTGGTGCTGCTCAAATGGACGGAGCTATCTTAGTAATCGCTGCTACAGATGGACCAATGGCTCAAACTCGTGAGCACATCTTATTATCTCGTAACGTTGGAGTACCAAAAATCGTTGTATTCTTAAACAAATGTGATATGGTTGATGACGAAGAGTTATTAGAATTAGTTGAAATGGAAGTCCGTGAACTATTATCTGAATACGGATTTGACGGAGATGAACTACCAGTAATCAAAGGTTCTGCTCTTAAAGCTCTTGAAGGAGACGCTGATGCAGAAAAAGCTATCATCGAATTAATGGAAACAGTTGACGAGTACATCCCAACTCCAGAACGTGATAACGCTAAACCATTCATGATGCCAGTTGAGGACGTATTCTCAATCACAGGTCGTGGTACAGTTGCTACTGGACGTGTTGAACGTGGACAAGTTAAAGTTGGAGACGTAGTAGAAATCGTTGGATTAACTGAAGAACCAGCTTCAACTACTGTAACAGGTGTTGAAATGTTCCGTAAATTATTAGATTACGCTGAAGCAGGAGATAACATCGGTGCATTATTACGTGGTGTTGCTCGTGAAGATATCGAACGTGGACAAGTTTTAGCAGCTCCTAAAACAATCACTCCTCATACTCAATTCGTAGCTGACGTGTACGTATTATCTAAAGAAGAAGGTGGACGTCACACTCCATTCTTCACAAACTACCGTCCTCAATTCTACTTCCGTACTACTGACGTAACTGGTGTAGTTACTTTACCAGAAGGTACTGAAATGGTAATGCCTGGGGATAACGTATCAATCAACGTAGAACTTATTTCTCCAATCGCGATCGAAGAAGGAACTCGTTTCTCAATTCGTGAAGGTGGACGTACTGTAGGTTCAGGTGTTGTAACTTCAATCGTTAAATAATAATTGAATTGAAACACATAAAGCAAGGTGAATTTCACCTTGCTTTTTTTATATACTTAAATATAGATTTACATAAAGTTCATATTTTAATTAGAGAAATTTGATAGTTTTAAAAAAATTATATGTATTAATATTGTATTTTTTGCTGTAAAATCATTTTTTTTTGTATTTTCATTAGAAAATACGTACTATTTTAGTAAATCCTTGCAGAAAAACTGTAAGAGGTGTATAATATGTTTAAAGGTAGTATAGGGGAAATAATATAATAAATTTAAATAATTTGTATATTATTAAAATAAAACCTAATTACTCTAGGGATATTTGTAGTAATAGTAAAAGTCGAAGTTAAGAAATTAACTTCGATTTTTTAGTTATTTAAATAAATTTATTATTCTATAATAT
>CAKMQF010000108.1 GCA_927911745.1 uncultured Gemella sp. | reverse complement strand
TATTTTTTTATTCCAACGCATTAACGATGCTTTAGAAACTTTGTAACGTCTACAGATAAAGCTAATAGAGTTTTTATTTCTATATGTTTTTACCGCAGTCTAATCTTGTTTCTAAAGTATGAGGTATATATCGTTGTGTATTTTTGTAAAGTTTTCTGTTATAAATAGTTTTCATAAGAGTAAAATTCCTTTTTTTGATTTTGTCGTAATTTCATTATACAGGATTTACTCTTCTTTTTTATATTTTGTCTCACATCAATTGTAACACTACAAGCTAATATACCTAGTACTATAATCATAGTTTGTATTTTTTCTTTTTTCATGATATAATGTGAGTAAACATTTAGGTACTAGGAGCTTATAAAAGCTCCGTTCCCTAATCGGTTATTTGCAGACTTTTACAAAGATTTCAAGAATTATGTTTACTATTTCGAGGATAGCTAACACTGTTGATAGTACCAACATCTTGTCTTTGTGAGAGTCTGTTTTTTATTTCTTTTGTTACTCACTACAGCCTCTACTTTACATAATCAGTTGTTCCTTCTATAAAGGTGCAGAATCAAGTGATATTTAAAAACTTTTTAAATAAATGAATGAAAAATAAGCCCCTACTTATTAAGTAAGGGCTACATACAAAAATTGTAAAGTATATTATTATATTTAAACATTTATGTACTTAGCTTTTCTTAATAAAAAAGAAAGAAAGCAATACCAAAAAGGTTTACTTTCTTTAAATTTTAAATGGAGATGGCGGGATTTGAACCCGCGTCCAAAAATGCCTCCCCTTAGCTTCTACATGTTTAGTTTACCTATTAAGTTTAATTCTTCACTTAAGCCGATAAACAGGCAATGAAAAACGAGTTTGATTAATCTCTTATTTTTTTCTACAAACGGAAGAAAAAAATCGTAGACTGCTAAGAATGAACCGATTAGCTTTGTCACAGTCAAACAAAGTAATCAGCCTTTAGCTTATTAAGCTGCTAAAGCGTAATTTGTTTTTTCGCCAGTTATATTTAACTGATGTGTTGTTAAAGGAGACAACCCTCCTACATGCCACCAAGAAGACTAGCATCCCTGTCGAATCCTAAACATCCCCTAATTGTGATTATTATATTTTATCATAAATTTCAAAATATGTAAAATTTTATAATCTCTAGTGTATTCTATGATTTAAATTAAACTCTTAACATCATTAATCATTATTATGATATAATAATTTATATAACAAAACTAAAGGAGGAACCATGGAAACACTTATTAATAAATTACGTCCAAGTAAAATCGATGATATTATCGTTCAACATACATTTAATCGGTGATGGAAAAGTTCTTACTAAAAATAGTAGAAAGCAAAAAAAATGTTCTCGTTTTATTCTATATGGTCCCCCTGGAACTGGAAAAACTTCAATTGCAAATGCATTAGCAAATGAACTAGATTATAAATTTAAGATATTAAATGCTGTAAATTGTACAAAAAAGGATTTACAAACTGTAATCGAAGAATCTAAAAGATTTAAAAAAGTTATCCTTCTTCTTGATGAATTTCATAGACTAACTAAACCTATGCAGGATATCCTACTTCCTGAAATCGAGTTTGACAATATTTACGTTATTGGATGCACAACGAATAATCCCTATCATACTGTTAATCCTGCAATTAGATCGCGATTAATTATTTTCGAATTACAACAAGTTTCTAATGATGATATTTATGAATATCTGAAAAAATATCAAACAATAAAGAAATATTCCCGAAAGATTTAACAATCGAAGATGACGTTTTTAAAACAATCGCTCTAAACTCTTCAGGTGATTTAAGATTCTCGCTAAATACTTTTGAAATTTTACATAATTTATCAAATGAAGGTGAAATTGTCACAAATGATAAGCTATTAAACTTATCCCTAGGAAAATTCAAAGCATACGATAAAGATGGTGATGCTTTTTATGATATTATTAGTGCTTTTCAAAAGTCCATACGTGGAAGTGATGTAGATGCATCGTTATACTACCTAGCTCTTTTAATCGATAGTGGTGATTTAGACACTATTTATCGTAGAATGAGTGTTATTGCTTACGAAGACATAGGACTTGCTAATCCAAACATTGGACCATTTGTCCATGCTGCGATTGAGAGTGCGAAGATGCTTGGATTACCCGAAGCAAGAATTCCATTAGCCAATGCTGTCATTCAACTAGCGCTTTCTTTAAAATCTAATAGTGCTTATATGGCGATTGACAATGCACTGCACGAAACTAAAACAAATCCAAAATTCATAATTCCTGATCATTTGAGAGATGCACATTATTACGGAGCTGATAAACTAAATCGTGGAGTCGGATATCAGTATCCACACAGTCATCCTACAGGGTATATTAAGCAGCAATATCTACCAGATAACTTAGTAGGAAGAACATTCTACACACCAAAAACAAATAATAAAAATGAACAAAATCTAGCGCAGTATAAAAAAATTTATAGATAATGTGAAATAGAAAAAGAAGTAGCTCAATATAACCTTGAGTTACTTCTTTTCTTCTTATTCACCTAATATTTTTACTTCACACTCAAGTTCAACACCTGAGTCTTCAAAAAACTTTTTTCTGAACTTCTTTTATTAAGTTTTTATAATCTTCACATGTTGCTGAATTTATATTAACCATAAATCCTGCATGTTTTTTAGACACTTGAGCACCACCCACAGTCAAGCCTTGTAAGCCTGCATCTTGGATTAATTTCCCTGCGAAATGACCTTCTGGTCGTTTAAATACAGAACCACATGAAGGGTATTCTAAAGGTTGCTTATCTGAACGCATTTTATTTAATTCTTCCACTTTAGAGATAATTTCTTCTTTGTTTCCTTTTTTCATTTGGAAATAAACTTTAGAGATAATTTCCTTAGTTTCTTGAATAATAGAATGTCTATATGAAAATTCCATTTGTTCATTAGTATATATTTTCTTTTCACCATTTTTAGTGAAAACTTCAACTATTTGAACAACTTCTTTCATTTCGCCACCATATGCTCCAGCATTCATAAAAATTGCTCCACCTACACTACCTGGAATCCCACATGAGAATTCAAGATTAGTTAGGCTATTTTCGATACAAAAATCAGTAAGTTCTTTTAATGTTAATCCTGCATAACAAGAAATAATATCACCTTCTAGTAACTCTATATCATTCATATCACTAGTTAAAGCTACTATTCCTTGAATTCCATTATCAGAAATTAATACATTCGAACCATTACCTAGTATAGTTAATGCAATACTATTTTCATTGCTGTATTCTATTACATTTTGTAAGTCTTTTTCATTATTTATTTTTACTAAAATCTCAGCATTACCACCTGTTTTTGTAAAACTATAATTTCTTAAAGGTTCGTTATATAATACTTCACTGTTTTGAAGAATATCTTCAATATTTTTTATTTTAATCATTATTTTCAATCCTTTTTAAAATTTCATTTATAAATATTAATTTTTGTGCTAAATAATCTTTAAATGAAAGTTCTTTGTTCATATTTTTAAATAAATTATAGTCATCTTTTAGCTTATTATCACCAAAAACTGCTCTAGCCTTTATAAAATCTTTATGTACTTCTGTATCACGCTGAACAACATTTAGTATTACATCATAGCTCATAGTTAAATAGTCAGTGATTCTCGCATACTTAATTACACCTTTTATTCCATTATGAGCAATTCTATGATAACCTATATTATTTAATCTTTTTTCATCAAATGTTGTTATTTCATGTAAATTCTCAACAACAACAAGAATGTCTACAATTTTCTCTCCCAATACCTGTGTAGTACTGGTTGCTCCAATATGTAAAAACTCACATTTTGGCATTTTAGGGATTTCTTGTATTTTTTTTATTTCTTCTAAAAATATGTCAACAAAGATTTCATTCTCTTTTATTTCTTCAATTTTAACAATTCTCTTATCCATTTATAAAATCCAATCTTGTAATTAAATATCCTAATCTATTATAGACGTTATTTTATTTAAAGTAAAGCTATATCTGGATTTCGTCTATGAGCTAAGTAAATAAACTTATGATATTAACTACATTGTTTATTTACTAACAGCATTCTTCAAAACAAAAACAACCTTTTTCATGATCATTTATCATTCCAATCGCTTGTAAATAGCTATAGATAATAGTACCACCTACAAAACTAAATCCTCTTTTTTTCAAATCTTTACTAATTTTTATAGAAAGCTCCGATTCACTTGGTGCATCTTTATAGCTTGTTAATTTATTATTAATTTTTTTATAGTCTATAAAACTCCAGATATACTTATCAAAACTTCCAAACTCTTTTTGTACTTTGATAAATGCAAGAGCATTTTTTCTAACTGAATAGATTTTCAACTTATTTCTTATAATGCCCTCATCTTCCCTTAATGATTCTAAATATTCATCTGTATAATCTGCACAAATATTATAATCAAAATTATCAAAAGCTCGCTTAAAATTTTCGCGTTTTTTTAATATTAAAGACCAGCTTAAACCAGCTTGCATACCCTCTAATACTAAGTACTCGAATAGCAATTGATCGTCGTGAGTTTCTCTTCCCCACTCAGTATCGTGATATTCAATTTCTAAGAGATCTTTTGCCCATGGACATCTATGTTTATTCATGTTCAACCTCCAAATTACCATTTACTAAAGTAAGCATTTCTCTAATTCGTCTAATACTATATCTTTCTTTTTTATCAATTTCTAAGAAAAATCCATCCTTTGCAATAATACGAGTATCTTTATGAGGGGTTAATGCCGTAAACAATTCTTTTCCTTTTAGGTTATTCATAATGTCTTTATCAAATGTTATAACAACTTTATTCGCTAATTCTTTTATACTAGTAACCATAGTATTTTTCGCCATAACTTTTAAATAACAAATATCTATTAGATTATTTACTTCTTCTCCAAAATCAGAGAATCTATCAATTAAATCTTCAACAATGCTTTCTATTTCTTCATCACTAACAACATTGTTCAATCTCTTATAGAAATCTATTTTATCTGCATCACTAGAGATATACTCTTTTGGAATAAAGGCATCTACATTAAGTTTTATTTCAAGATCATCAGTCTCAACTTCAAAAATATCCTTTTTAATTGAAGGAGCCGCTTCTTTAATAATATTTTCATAGTAACTTACATCTTGAGTTCTATCCTGCTCTAATAAAGGTTCTAAAATCCCTTTTTTAGCTTGAATTTCTTGTTCTAACATTTGAGAATATAACGTATAACCTACTGAATCGATGAAGCCATGTTGTCTTCCACCTAAGACATCCCCTGCTCCTCGAATCGATAAATCCTGCATAGCGATCTTAAATCCACTTCCTAGAGACGTAAAGTTCTTAATTGCTGATAATCTTTTCTCTGAGTTTTCAGTTAACGATTTAAACGGTTCATACATTAAGTAAGCATATGCTTCTCTACTACTACGACCTACTCGTCCACGAAGTTGGTACAACTGACTTAATCCAAAACGATCAGCATCCTCTACTATTAGAGTATTTACATTTGAAATATCAATACCAGTCTCGATAATAGTAGTAGAAATTAACATATCATATTTTCTATCTATAACATCAGTCATAATATTCTCAAGTTCTCTTTGACTCATGCGACCATGTGCATAAGCTATGTTAATATCAGGTAATAATCTTTTCAGCTCTAAATACTTTTCATCGATTGTCTCTACTCTATTATAAACATAGAAAACCTGTCCCCCACGATTTACCTCATTCATAACCGCTTCTTTGATAACCATTTTATTCTGAGCTGTTACGAATGTCTGGATAGGTTGACGTTCTCTTGGTGGTGTCTCTATTACAGATAAGTCCCTAATTCCAATTAAACTCATATGCAGTGTTCTTGGGATTGGCGTGGCACTAAGAGTAAGTACATCAACAGTATTTTTAAGATGTTTTATTTTTTCTTTATGCTTAACTCCAAAACGTTGCTCTTCATCTATTATTAATAATCCTAGGTCTCTGTATTTAAACTTATCATTCAATAACTTATGAGTTCCAACGATAATATCTATTTTACCTTCTTCAAGTTTTTTACAAATCTCTGTAATATCTTTTGCAGATTTAAATCTACTTACTACCTCTATATTAATAGGGAAATTCGCAAATCTACTAACAAAGTTATCATAGTGTTGTTCAGCAAGTAGTGTTGTTGGTACTAAAACAGCTACTTGCTTATTATCAGTAACAGCCTTAAATGCAACCCTCATCGCTACTTCTGTCTTACCGAATCCAACATCTCCGCATAGCAGTCTGTCCATTGGACGTTCTTTTTCCATATCTCTTTTAATCTCTTCGGTAGCTTTTACCTGATCATCAGTTGGAGTAAATGCAAAATCTGCTTCAAATTCAGCTTGCATACTACCATCAATGCTATACGCATAACCTGAACTCAATTCACGTTTAATATATAACTTAATAAGATCTTCAGATATATCCTCAATTTCTTTACGAACTCTACTCTTAGTCTTCTGCCAATTTTTGGTACCAAGTTTATTTAATGCGGGTTTTCTATTATCTGTAGAAGCGGTATATTTTTGAATATAGTTCATATTATTTATATCTACATAAATAATATCTCCACCGTCATAAACAATTTTTAAGAAATCTTTAAATACTCCCCCTACTTCTACATTCTCAATACCTTCATATAAGCCAATACCGTGACTAACATGGACAATATAATCCCCAATATTTAGTTCTTGGTAGTTTCTTATTTTTTCTGAATTAGTATATTTGAATTTTACACGTCGTTTTTTTCTTTCTTCTTCAGTAAACAGTTCACGTGGCGTTAATAGGAATATTTTATTTTTTCTATCTTCTAATCCCTTAAGATGATATTTATTAACATCAATAAAAATTTTTCCTTCTTTTACACCATAATAAATATCATCATAAAAATAATTATCAAATAACACTTTCTCAACATAATCTTTTTGTTTTTGTGTATTTAATGAAATAATTACCTTATAATTATCTGTAATCTTCTCTCTAATTTCTTTAGCTAAATACTCTTCACTAGAATAATAAGCTAAGTCGATTATATCTAAGTTATAGTTTTTTTCTATAATCTTGTCATTTAGTTTTAAAGTAGATAAGTAGTATTTTCTAGTATCTAAATTTTGAATCTTTTCGAATGCTATATTATCTATTACATCTTGATAAATATAACTTCTATTCATCTCCTGTAAACTTGTTAAAAAATACTCTCTTAATCCTTCTATTTTTTCTAAAATTTTATGATAATTATCATAGAAACTATAGTATCAGCATTTAGATAATCAGCAATACTATATGAATTTTCATAAATTAGATTTGAGAAACTCTCCAAGTCACTGAAATCTCCTGTTGCTCTGTAGATTTCTATTTTTTCTTTAAGATAAGTGCTAATCTCTTGATAATTTTCGTCTTCTTGTATCTTTTTATCATCCAATTTAGCAAGTATTTTTTCTACAACTATATCTTTTTCTTCAGAAGTAAGGAAAAAATCACTTGTTGGATAAATAACTGCACTATCGATTCTATCAAGAGATCTTTGAGTAATTTCATCAAAAATCCTCATACTATCAAGCTCATCATCAAAGAAATCTAATCGTATCGGCTTTTCACTTAGAGGACTAAAAATATCAACAATACTACCTCTTTTTGAAAACTCTCCAACTACATCAACACTTTCGACTCTTCGATACCCCATATTAACAAGTTTTCTTTGTAATTCATCAAAATTTATAACAGTGTCCTCATTAATTTCAAAACTATTATTTTTGAAATCACTAGGATTTTTTACTGTTCTATAGATAGCTTCTATTGGAATAATAATTATGCTTTGTATATTATGAACTAGGTTCTCAAGCACTTTTATTGAATTTTGGACTAGATCGTTACTTTTAGATGTATGACGTTTTAATATATCGATTTCTGGATAAATATAGGTTTCTCCTTCGAAATCACTTAAAATTGCAAACAACTCTTCAGCCTCTGCTTTACTTTGTGATAACACCACAACAGTCTTATCACTTTGTTTATACTCATTATATATCTCCAAAGCACGTGTCGTTAAATTTTGTCCATAAACCCCTATATTTTTATGTTTTTTTTCAAATTGTAAATCAACTATTTCTAACAGACTTTCTTTTATCATGTACGCTCCTTTCCACGATAAATAGCAGCAAAAGAAACTATCTTTCTCTAATGCTGCATTTATTCTTTTTAATTATATTTATTCATCAAATCTACAAAATTCATTTTAGAAAAATCTTCAATACAATTTATACTTTTCGAATAAATTTTTTCAATTTCAATCATTTCATCTTTTGAAAATCTTCCTAAAACATAATCAACTACCTTCATAGGTGGGGTTGGTCTATCTATACCAATTTTAAGTCTATTGAATTTTTCTGTTCCAAGGTGACTTATAATACTCTTAATACCATTATGTCCACCGCTACTTCCTTTGGCTTTAAGTTTGAAGTTGGCAGTTTTTGTATCTAAGTCATCATATATTATCAAAATATCTTCTATATCAATTTCAAAATAATCATAAAATTTCCCTACTGCTTCACCAGATAAATTCATATATGTTGTAGGTTTAATTAATAAATATTTAATTCCATTGTAATACGTCATAGCATATTCTGCATTGAATTTAGTTTTATCAAAGCTTACATTCCAAGATTTTGCTAGTTCGTCTAAAACCATAAAACCAATATTATGCCTTGTATTTTCATATTGCTTTCCTGGATTTCCTAATCCAACTATTAATTTCATAGATTATCCTCTCTTTATTTTATTTACTATCGAAAATATGACTTAAAGAAGGCAACGGACACCGCTGCCTTCTCTAAGCTTGATTTAATTAATTATTATTCAAAAAGAACACTTACAGGTTCGTTATTGTGGATTTTGTAAATAGCCTTAGCTATTAAATCACCTACACATAACGGTACCATTTTATCTAATTTTTTCTCTTCTGGTATATCTATTGTGTTAGCATATACTAATTCTTTAATTGGAGAATTTTCAATTCTATCTAATGCTTGTCCACTTAATACAGCGTGTGAGCAACTTGCATAAACTTCTTTTGCTCCTCTATCTTTAAGTGCTTGTGCTCCTAAAGTAATAGTTCCTGCTGTATCGATAATATCATCTATAAGGATACATGTTTTTCCTTCAATGTTACCTACGATATTCATAACTTCAGCAACATTTGGTTTTGGTCTTCTCTTATCGATAATTGCGATTGGTGTATTTAATGCATCTGCTAGTTTTCTAGCACGTGTTACACCACCGTGGTCTGGTGATACAACAACCACTTCCTCCATATCTGGAAGTTTTTCTTTGAAATATTTCGCAATAATTGGTACACACATAAGGTGATCAACTGGAATATCAAAAAATCCTTGAATTTGAAGAGCGTGAAGATCTAATGCGATTATACGATCTGCTCCTGCTACTTCTAATAAGTTAGCTACTAGTTTAGCAGTAATTGGTTCACGACTTCTTGCTTTTCTATCTTGACGTGCATATCCGTAATAAGGAATTACAACGTTAATAGTGTCCACTGAAGCACGTTTAAGTGCATCTATCATAATTAATAAAGTCATTAAGTTGTCATTTACAGGGCCACTAGTTGATTGTAGTACGAATACTTCGCTACCACGTACACTTTCCTCTATATTAATTGAAACCTCTCCGTCACTGAATTTTTTTACACTACATTTACTTAACTCTACTCCTAGTGACTTCGCTACTTGTTGTGCTAATGGAATATTAGCATTTAATGAAAACAGCTTTAATGGTTTATCTACAAGCATATTAAATTTTTCTCCTTAAAATTTGGTTCGATAGTAATACAGATGTATTCCGTTAATTATTATAGCATAAATATTAAAACATTTCTACTAATTCAAGTATAGACCAATTAAAATCCATTAATTTTTTTACTATTTGTATTTATATTTTATTAAATCTTCTTAGTTAGCATTATATTAATATTTTTCACATTAACATTAAAAATTCTATCTCGTTAACTTATTGTGATTAATATTTAATAATATAGATTTTAATATTCGGTTTTCATAACTAGTTTTCTATATTTTTTAATAATTTTGAATATTTCCATTATTTTTAGTTTATTTATTATTCATACTATGCTATTATAATAAGACATAGAATAAAAGAAATTTTACAAAGATTTAACTATTAAAAAATTCATATTTTTCTTAATAGTTAACATAGTTTTAAATTTACCTATTAGTTCATACTTTTGTTGAACTTTACTTTTCTCTATTCTAAATATATACAATTAAAGGAGTACCATTATGGATAAAATTTTTGAACTTATTGAAAAAGAACAACATAGACAAGACACTAACATTGAACTTATTGCAAGTGAAAACTTTGTTTCTAAAGACATTCTAAAAGCAACAGGAAGTATTTTAACAAATAAATACGCTGAAGGTTATCCTGGAAAAAGATACTATGATGGATGTGAAGTAATTGACGAAATAGAATCTCTTGCAATAGATAGATTAAAAAGAACTTTATGATGCAAAATTTGCAAACGTGCAAGCACACTCAGGATCAAGTGCAAACATTGCAGTTTACTTATCTCTATTAACACCCGGTGATACTGTTTTAGGGATGAGTATGGATGCTGGTGGACACCTAACTCACGGTAGCAAAGTTAACTTTTCAGGAAAATTATTCAATGCAGTTTCATATGGAGTGACAAAAGACACTCATCTTATTGACTACGATGAAGTCCTTCGTATTGCTAAAGAACATAAACCAAAAATGATTATTGCTGGATCAAGTGCATATTCTCGTGTAATTGATTTTGCTAAATTTAGAGAAATTGCTGATGAAGTAGGTGCTTATTTATTAGTTGATATGGCTCACATCGCTGGCCTTGTAGCTGCCGGCTTACATCCAAATCCAGTACCTTATGCTGATGTAGTTACATCTACTACACATAAAACTTTAAGAGGACCTCGTGGTGGTATTATTCTTACAAACAATGAGGAAATTGCAATAAAAATTAATAAAATGATTTTCCCAGGTGCACAAGGAGGACCATTAGAACATGTTGTTGCTGCAAAAGCAATTTGTTTTGCTGAAGCTCTTAAACCTGAATTCAAAGTATACCAACAACAAGTTGTTAAGAATATGCAAGCAATGGTAGAAGCGTTTAAAGCCAACAATATTCCTGTTGTCTCAAATGGTAGTGACAACCACCTATGTCTTATCGACACATATTCTACTTATAATGTTACTGGACATGATGCTAGTGACCTATTAAGTAAAGCTAAAATCACATGTAATAAAAATGGTATTCCATTCGATACATTACCACCAATGAAAACTAGTGGGTTACGTTTAGGAGCTGCTGCTATGACTTCTAAAGGTTATGTAGAAGAAGACTTTGTAGAAATTACAAATATCATTTGTGATTTATTAAAACAAGGTGAAAACTATCTAGAAAAAGCTCAAGAAAGAGTAGCAGCTTTAGTTGCAAAAGAAAGAAAAGAATTTAGATAAAAATATCAGTATAAAATTTCAAACGACGAAGAAAATACTCTTCGTCGTTTTTTGCGAACTTCAAACTTTAATTTACAACATTAACGTTCGTTTTTTAAAAAAATATTTTTTAATATTATATTTATATGTTGACAACGTTCGTTTTTCATGTTATATTTATAAAAATTCTTTAGGAGAAATGAAAATATGAAAATCGAAAATATTATTAAAGCATCTTTTTTTCATTGTCCAAAGTATGGTGAAATTGAATTTTTAGAACAGGCTATACTTTTAGTTTCTGATAATGGAATTATTTCTGAAATTATTAAAAAAGAAGATGGAAATTATCAACAAATATTAAATCAATACTCACATGATAGTAACTTTATTGATTTTAAAGATAAAATACTTTTACCTGGTTTTATTGATTTGCACATCCATGCTCCACAATGGCCACAAGCAGGACTTGCATTGGATGACGAATTAAGCCACTGGTTAAATAATTTCACCTTCCCTTTAGAATCAAAATATAAAGATATCAACTACGCTCGAGAAGTCTATACTGATTTAGTAAAAACATTATTAGCAAATGGTACTACTTCTGCAATGTACTTTGGAACTATCCATAATGAAGCTACAATCGAATTAGCAAAAATTTGTGCTAATTTGGGCCAAAGAGGGTTCGTCGGAAAAGTTGTTATGGATGATGAAACTATGAATCCTGAATTTTATCGAGATAATAGCACAAAAGAAGCTATTGAAAATACTGAGAGGTTTATTAATGATGTTCATGAGCTTTCAAAAGATGTTCCTCAAGGTGTATATCCAGTTATTACCCCACGTTTCGTTCCAAGCTGTACAGACGATGCTCTTTTAGAGTTAGGAAAATTAGCAAAGAAATACAACTGCTATATACAAAGTCATTGTAGTGAAAGTGACTGGGAGCATAACTTCGTTCTTGAACGATTTGGAAAAAGAGATACGGAAATTTTAGATCAATTTGGTCTATTAACTGATAAATCAATAATGGCTCACGGCAATTTTATAAATTCTGAAGATGCTGATATTTTCAAAAAGAATAAATCTTCAGTTTGCCACTGTCCTATTTCTAACTCATATTTTGCTAACGCAGTTTTACCTGTTAACAAACTGAAAAAACAAGGTTTAAATATCTGCTTAGGTACTGATATCTCAGGAGGTTTTTCACCTAGCTTATACGACAATATAAAACATACGGTCATGGCTAGTAGGATGCTAAATGACGGAGTTGACAATAGAATGGAAGCTAGTTGCCGCGGTAATCATGATTCAAAAGTTAGTATATTTGAGGCATTTTATCTTGCAACCACTGGTGGTGGCGAAGCTTTGAAATTACCACTAGGACTTTTCAAAGAGGGTTATATTTGTGATTTCCAAGTCATCGATATCAATACACCGACAAATAAACTTCCAAATTATTTAGATAACGAAGAGGACAAACACCTTCTTCAAAAAATATTATACCTTTCTACTTCAGAAAATATTCGTGAAGTCTGGGTTCAAGGTAAACAAATTTTAAAAAAAGATTAATAACATAAAAATAAAAAGGAGATTAAGTTATTTATGACGAAACAAAATAAACATTTAACTATAGGTGTTGAAGAAAATATTCCATTTTCACAATCCCTAATCTTAGGTTTACAACACGTCCTTGCAATGGATGTCTACGTACCACCTTTTATCTTAGCAACCGCTATTGCATTATCACCTGGTGATGCAACTGGTTTAATTCAGTCTACTTTCTTAGGAGCTGGGATTGCATCATTAATTCAGGTATTATTCTACCTGAGATTACCGGTTTGTCAAGGTCCATCATTTATTCCTCTTGGTGCTATAATCGGTATATATATGGGAACTAAAAATCTTGGTACTGTTCTTGGAGCAAGTATTGTCGGAGCAATCTTAGTAATTTTACTTGGATATTCTGGTATTTATAAATATATAGTAAAAAATTACATACCTTCTATCGTTAGTGGAACAATAATTATGATCGTAGGATTAACATTACTTCCTTCTGCATTTGTAAGTAATATCTACATCGAAGGAAATGGTCTGACAATGAAACAAAATGTATTATTAGCATTTATTACAGCCGCTTCTTTAATTCTATTTTCTACTTTAGGAAATTACGTTAACAAGTTCAAAAGAATTTTCCAAATTTCTTCAGTAATAATCGCCCTAGCTATCGGAACATTTTCTGCATACTTAATGGGTGGTTTTAATACTCAAGGAATTAAAGATGCTAGCTTTTTCTCAATGCCAAAACTATTATTCTTAGATTATAGTGTACATTTTGAAATCTCTGCTATTATTACAATGATTATTATTTACATGGTACTTTTGGCTGAAACTACAGGAACTTGGTATGCAGTAAGCTCAGTTATTGATCAACCTTTAAGCGACACTCAAGTTAACAAAGGTGTTATCGGAGAAGGTATCGGATGTTTAGCTGCCGCTCTAGTCGGAGCAACTCCTGTTACTGGTTACTCTACAAATGCTGGGATTATCTCTATTACTGGGGTAGCTAGTAGAAAAGTATTCGTTATGGCTTCATTCTGGTTTATCGGATTATCATTCTTAGGTAAACTTTCTGCCGTAATTAATTCAATTCCTTCTGCAGTAATCGGTGGGGTATTCTCAGTAGTATGTATTATCATCCTGCTAAACGGATTTAGAGTTGTTAAAAATCTTGACTTCTCAGAAAGAGAATTATACATTATCGGAGTACCTTTAATGTTTACAATTGGATTATTATTTATTCCAGCAGAATTAAAGGCTAGTGCTCCACAATTACTTCAATACTTAATAGGTTCTCCTATTGCTGTTGGTGCAATTGTAGCAATAATAATGAATAAACTTATTCCATTAGAAAAATAATATTTAAAACTGATGTTCGCTTGAGCATCAGTTTTATTCTTATTAATTTTATATTTTCCAAAAATATAGTATAATTATAACTGCTAATTAAATTACAGAAATGGAGATATATTGATGACAGAAAAGAAAATGAATGTTGAAAGTTTTAACCTAGATCACACTAAAGTTGTTGCACCTTATATTAGACTTGTTGGTGTATACTCTGGCGATAATGGCGATAAAATTTATAAATATGATATTAGATTTTGCCAACCAAATAAAGAACACTTAGAAATGCCTAACCTTCACTCTTTAGAGCATTTAATCGCTGAACTTATCAGAAATCACCTTGATAATGTACTAGACTTCGGACCTATGGGATGCCAAACAGGTTTCTACTTATCAGTAATTAACAATGATAGTTACGAAGAAGTTGAAGAAGCTTTAGCAAAAACATTAGAAGATGTTCTTGTTGCTACTGAAGTACCAGCATGTAATGAAGTACAATGTGGATGGGCAGCATCTCACTCTTTAGAAGGTGCTCAAATGGAAGCTAAAAAATTCTTAGAAAAACGTTCTGAATGGAAAAACGTTTTTAGTAAATAATTTAAAAAATCAAACTGATAAATTTTCTTACCAGTTTGATTTTATTTTTTATCTATTATATTTTCTAATACCTAAAGCTACTATAAGAAATCCTACTCCAGCTACTATAGGAAGTTCACTTGAAAGACTATCTCCAGTTTTTGGAAGAATAGAATTCTGTTTTAAATTATTATTTGATTCAACAATATTTTTATTAATACTTCTAGTATTATTTAATAAGTTATTATCAAATTCTTCATTTTTCTCATTTGAATTACTTATCACAACTGTTTTAGATTTTAGAATTTCATTAGTAATATTTATTCTATCTTTTATATCATTTGAAGATTTTTGTTGTTTTTTAGTTTCCAATATAATTTGTTTTTGTTCATTCTTTTCATTATTTTTAGTAGTTTTACTAAAATCTACAATAGCAAATAGACTGAAATGATCTATGTTAAACTGAACTACCTTATTCTTTACTTCCGATGGTATGAATGTTAACTTTCCATTCTTTTCTACATGATAGATATTAATCTTGTCACTTTCATTTTCTAGTAAAGCAATTCGAACTATTCTTTTATTATTAAGATTTAACACACTAGCATTTTTTATTAACTTCAAGTCTAACACTCTTATTTTATTTTTCTCTACAGACAACGCCTTACTAATACTCGTTAATTGCTTACTATTTTTTACAACCTTAACATTTAAGGAAATACTTTTAATATTACTTAATAATTCTACTTCTACATCTAGATTTAAAATTTTTTAATGATTCAAAATCAGCTCTAGGTTTCGCCTCTTGGATTAAAGATTTCCCTTTTTCGCTTATTACTAGCTCAGATTTCTCTTCTTGTATCAGTGATTCTCCTTTTTCGCTTATTACTAACTCGGGTTTCTCTTCTTGCACCAATGCTTCACCTTTTTCGCTTATCACTAGTTCGGGTTTCTCTTCTTGCACCAATGGCTTCGCCTTTTTCGCTTATTACTAGTTCGGGAGTTCTCCTCTTGTACCAATGACTCTCTTTTTTCGCTTATCACTAGTTCTGGTTTTCTCTTCTTGTACTAATGGATCTCCTTTTTCACTTATCA
>CAKMQF010000107.1 GCA_927911745.1 uncultured Gemella sp. | reverse complement strand
AAATGTTAGAGAGTGGTAAACTTTAAAAAAGTATCTAAGAAAATAATAATTCAAATGTGTTATAATTAAGAAAAAAAGAAAAACGTTTTAAAAGGTGAGGTAGTTATATATGACTAGAAAGGCAAAAATTATAGCAACTTTGGGGAATAGTACAGAGGGATTATTAGAGGAGATTGTTGCTAGGGGTGCGGATGCTGTATTAATTGATACATATTATGGAAGTACAGAAGAGTGTATTGATAGAATTAATAAAATAAAAGAATTAAGAGACGAATTAGATAAAAATACTGCAATAATTTATGACTTAGATCATATTTATGCGGAAAGTAAATATAAACTAATAAAAATAGAAGAAGAAAATGTTCATTTTGCTTGTCAAAATGATGTTGATTTTGTTGCCTGTCCATTTGTTAGTAACCTAGATGAAATCCGAAAAGTAAAAGATATATTGCAAGTTCAAGGGAAAAAGGATATTGGATTAATAGTAAAAATTGACTGTAAAGAAGCATATGAAAGCATCGATGAAATTATTCAATTTGCGGATTCTATTATGATAAATAGGGATGAACTTGGTATGGAATTACCATATCAAAACTTACCAAGTATTCAAAAAGAAATTATTAGAAAAGCTAATGATGCAACGGTGGAAGTAATATTAACAACTCAAATGTTACACTCTATGATTTATAATCCTAGACCTACACGTGCAGAGGTTTCAGATGTAGCGAATGCGGTTATTGATGGAGTAGATGCAATAATGTTGATAGAAGAAACAGCAACTGGAAGCTATCCAAAAGAGGCATTACAAACTGTCGATAAAATTATTAGTTATGTTGAAACTCAAGATAGGGTATTTGATAGAGATGAAGATGAGTACAAAAACCATAAGATGGATATAGCGCATGCAATCTCACTATCAACTAAATATTTACTTGATTCTTTAGATGTAAATAATATTGTAACTTATACAAAATCTGGTAGCACAGCTAAGTTTATCGCAAGGTATAAGCCGAAAGTTCAAATTTTGGCAGTGGTACCTTCAAAACAAAATGCTAGAAAATTAGCTTTAACACGTGGTGTTACTACATTTATTGAAGAAAGAACACTTCCTATGGAAGAAATGTTAAACTTAGCACCAAAATTTGCTAAGGAATCAGGTTTGGCAAAAGAGGGAGATTATATTTTAATTACAGCAGGACAACCTGATCTTGGAAAAGATAATGTTCCTCCAACAGATTTTGTTAATATAAGACAAGTTTAAAAGTGTATATTTTCATAATATTAAGAGATCGAACTAATTAAAAAGTTCGATTTCTTTTTGTATTTTATATAGATTATTCTAAATTTTATATTTCAGTAGAAATACTTAGATATTCGTTATAAATTTTATTATCTAAGAAAGGTTTGTTATTGAAGAATTTTTTAAAAAACTATGATATAATCTAATGTGAAGTTTAGATATGTAAACAAAAATTTTAGAAAGGAATATTTTTTTATGAATAATAATAAATCTTTGCTAAGTAAAATTGTAAAGTATGTCTTAATGCTTCTATTTGTAGTTGGTGGAGTATTTGGAATATATTCTTACATGAATAAAAATTCCATTGAACCACAAGTTCGAGTTGAGCAAAAAGTAGAATCTACACAATCTAAGGAAGAACCTAAGAAAAATGATAAATATGTAGTAGATCAAGCTGAGAAAGATTATTTAGCTAATAAGTTTAAAGATTTAAAAGCAACCAATAATGAGGTTATTGGGTATATGTATGTTCCTGGTGATGGTAATGATTCGCTTAAAGAACCGATTTTACAAACAACAAATAACTCTAAGTATTTAGAGTATGGAATTGATAATAAACCAGCTCCATTTATCGGTGCAGTTTTTATGGATTTTGAAAACAAACCTGGTTTAGATCAAAGTGATGTGAAATGGGTATTCGGACATGCTCGTGCAGGAATTGAGGAGAAGAAAATAACATTGGATACAAGAGTATTCAACAATATGAACTGGTTTGCTAAAAAAGATTATTTTGACAGTCATAGAGTTGTAGTTATGGAAACTCCGGAAAGAAAATACTATTATGAAGTAACAGGAGTTAAAGTGGTTCATGAAGATACTAATCTATATCAGATACCAACAACTGCTGATAAAAAAGATGAATTTATAAGTTTATTTAAAAACGGATCAAGAAATTGGCTAGAGAATACTAAGATATCTGGAGAGGATAATATGACAGTTTTTGCTACTTGTCGTTTAGATGATGTATCATTAAGAACATTAGTATTAGCTAGACAGGTTCCAGATAAAGAATTAAAAGAATTCTTAGAAAAAAATAAAGAATTATTAAATAGTTAATAATAAAAGGCACAACGTAAAAAATCTACGTTGTGCTTTTTTAGTTTATATTATTTTTTGTTTCTTAAAACTGCGTAACTAACTAATGTAGAAATTAACATTAGTGTAGTAGTTATGAAAAATGGTGTAGTATATTTTTCCAAGTGTAGAGCTTCAGGTATTTTTGTAAGTACTACTGGAGTTAGAATTACACCAATATTACCACCTACTAAAATTACACTTGTCGCAAAATTAATAAATTTATTTTCTAACTTATTAGAAATATAGAAGAAGTTAAATGACATTGTTCCAACAAAGCTGATTCCGATAAAGATAGCTGCGATATAGAATATAACAATATTATTTGTTAAAGCAAATAATACACTTCCAATTGTCATGAAACTTAACATAATTGGTAAAGTTAGATTTTTAAATCTCTTAACAAGAATACCGAAGATAACTCCTGAAAGAATACCACTTAAGGCGAGAATCGTTAATAGATTTCTAGCTACATCAGGTTGATAGTGATATTTTTCTGCAAGTAGAGTAGGAATTTTGATAGTTGATCCCATATATGAGATCCCTACTAAAAATGTTAGAAGAGTTAAAAAGATAGTCTCTTTATGGAACTTAATACTAACTTTTTTATTATTTACATTTTCTGCGTTTGGTACAAATAATAGGAAAATTACAAATATAGGAAGAGCTAGCGCATAAACTAAAAATGTATATTGAATACCGTAAATTAGTAGGTATCCGGAAATAAATGTAGTTAATGCCTTCCCTATATTTAAGAATGCAGTTCTAAGTCCAATCATAGTACCACGGTGTTCTTCATCAAAGAAGTCACTAATCATGCTGATTGAAAGTGAGTTGAATAACCCTATACCAGCTCCAAGGAAAAGTCTACTAATTAAAACAACTTTAAAGTTTGTTGTAAAAGCTGGTACAATACCAAAGATGAAAATTAGTAGTAGTCCAAGAAGAACTGTATTTTTTTTACCAATAAACTTAATAACTCCATTACTAAGAAGAACAAAGATTGTTATCATCATAGCAGGAATAGTAGCTAAACTCTCGACAGAAGCCAGACCTATATTAGGGTTACTTGCATGATAAAAATTATATAGGTTTGGGATTACTGGAGAGATAGCGAGGTGTGACATTAATAATATTGAAATACTAAGTAATGAAAACTTAGCGAATGAATTTAATTTCATTTTATTTCTCCTTTTTTCTTAGATAATTAACTCTAACTTATTTTGAAAAAGTTAGAAAAATAACTAAGTTGTTATGAAAACCATACTATATCAGTATAAAAAAATATTAGATAAGGTCAAGTGATGGAGGGATAGTATAAGTAAAGTAAGAAAACTACTAATCAAGGCTTGTTAATAATATGATAATAAGATAAAATATAGATAACAATAATTATGGAAAGGTTTTGACAAAATGGCAAAAGCAGAAATTAAGAGAATAGTAATGGATATGGTAGATGAAAACTGCTATGTAGTATATAAAGATGGACGTGGAGTTATCGTAGATCCAGGTGAAGGTTTTGACAGAATACAAAAAGCAGTAGAAGAATTAAATGTAAAAATTGAAGCGATATTATTAACACATGCTCACTTTGACCATATTATGTCATTAGATGAGTGTAGAAAATACTATGGAGTACCTGTGTATATTTCAGGACATGAACGTGATTGGTTACAAAATCCGGATTTTAACGGTTCAACTTTATTCCGTTTAAGAAGACCGCCTATGACTGATCCTGCAGAATTTGAATTTGAAGAAAACAAAAAATACGAAATTGCTGGTTTAAGTTTCACTGTATTACCAACACCAGGGCATTCTCCAGGAGGAGTATCGTTTGATTTTGGTAAGTTTATTGTTGTAGGAGATGCATTATTCAGAAGCGGTTTTGGTCGTTATGATTTATACGGTTCAGATTATGATGCACTAAAAAATTCATTAGGTAATGTGTTATTTAAGCTTGATGGAGCTAAAATAGTTTATCCAGGTCATGGAGATGAGACTACGATTGAAAGAGAAAGATCTTTAAATCTTATCGGTTATTAATAACAGATAGGGGGGAGATATTATGAGAAAATATATAGGAAGAATATCTATTAATTATAGTTTCTTTATTGATTGGACAATAAGTCTAACGGTTATTATGCTGATTTCAATAGTTTTTAAATTTATTAAGTTTGGAGAAGTTTTCGGCATAAATACCTATATTGCATTATGGATAATTATAGGAGGGATAACATTTTTAAATCAATGTGTTGTAATGTTGTTAAGAGACAAATATGAGTACAATACATTTTTTGAAATTACAGATGAACATTTTAAATTAGCTTCAACATCAATATATACATTTTTTAAGTTGGAGAAAGTAGCACCACTTAGAAATATATTAGATTATACAATTAAACAAAATATATTGTCGGAAAAATTCAACATTTACAAGATTAGTATAAATACAGGTTCGGAAAAATTAGGATTCTATGTTTCTAGAAAGGATGTAGAACAGTTAGAAAACATACTGTTAACAATACTAGAAAACAATCTTAACTATAGGAGGTATAGAGATGAATAATATTAAAAAAAGTCGAGTACATCCTATGGTAATTATGGATACTATAATTACTGGATTTAGATTGTTTGGTATATTTATGATTCTGGCGTTAAAAGAGCAAAACTGGAAATATTATTTACTAGTTTTAGCAGGATTTCTTTTATTAATAGTAATTGGTATATTTGATTATTTTGTAAAAAGTTATGAAGTACGTGATGGAGCACTAATTTATACAAAAGGAATAATAAATAAAGAAGCAAAAAATATTAATCTTGAAAATATCCAGTCAATAGATATGAGTTCTAATATAATGTATCAAGCATTTAATCTACTATCGGTTGATATAAACCTTGTCGGAGGTAAAATTAGAATAAAACCTTTGAAGAAAGAAGTCGCATTGAATTTAATTGATATATTGAGGGATTTAAAACGCGATGAAGATACTTCTGTAGTTTATGAGAATACCGAAGAAGAGATTCAAAGAGAAATACTACGATTATCTGTAAAAGACCTTGCGTTTTATGGGTTGTTACGAGTTAGGTTCTTTGCTGCATTAGGATTAATATTAGCATTAAATGATAAGATTCGAGATGTATTTAAGATTATTTTTGATAATGAAGCTTATTTCGATGAACTACTTCAAAAGAATGCTGAATCAGTCGCAGGAAATATAACAGCCTTATTTATAATAATTGGAATTTTTATGATTTTAGTAGTAATAGGCTCAATTATTTTTACAATTGTAAAATATTATAATTTCCTACTTACGACAAAAAATCATAATTTACTATGTAAATATGGGCTCTTAACAAAAAAATCATTAGTTATTGATATTGATAGAATTCAAAGCGTAAAATTAATATATCCGTTGCGTTATAGAATCTTTGGACTAGCGAAATTATCTGTTGAGACTTTGACTAATAATGTATCGGAAGATTTGAGTGAACAAAAATCTACGATAGATGTCTTGCCATTAGTGAAGAAAGATTTTGCACAGAATTTTGTGGAAAATAATCTAGGTATTGACTTAGAGTACTATGATAGTTTAGAAAGTGAAAAAATACAACGAAAAGCAAGAATAGCGATGTATCGTTGGAGTTTATTTAATTGTAGTTTTTTACCAATAATATTATTTGCAATATTGTATTTTGCCAATGTGGACTTGAAGCTTGAGTATAAAGTTCTAAGTTCGATTACTTTTTATCTTGCGTTAGTTTCGTATAGTATTTTAGTGAAAAATTATATGTTGAAATACAATGAACTTTCTTATGATAAACACTTCTTTAAAAATACATTTATGAGACAATTAACGATAATTACTGAATTAATTAAGGTAAAAAAAGTAGGAACTATAAATAGTAGAACAAACTATTTTATGAATAAAAGGAATCTTTCTCATCTATCGATAAATTCTATTGGAGTAAATTCAGATATTAAGTTGAAATATTATGATAAAGGATATAAAGAAAAATTAGAAAGAGATTTTATTATATCGGAGGTAGGTTATGAATAGAATATTTGAAAAAAAATCACGTAATTTACCACAAAGGTCTATACAATATACGAGAATACACTTTGGAATATACGCTCTAGTTTTCTTATCACCAGTTATTGGTAAAAGTGTATATGATTATTTACAACTGAAATAAATTATAAGTTTCTAGGGTTAGGAATATTGGCAATATTGAGC
>CAKMQF010000106.1 GCA_927911745.1 uncultured Gemella sp. | reverse complement strand
CAATATAATTAAAGTGTAGAAAAATAATTAACTAAGAAAGGATATTTGTCTTTTTGCATATAAAATTGAAATCCGGGGCTGGAATTTTTCCATGCCCCGGATTTAGTATACAACCTTTATCTCTTAGTATTAATATTTTATAAAAAATATTTTAAAAAAAACTTTAAATTTTTTTTGATTTAGTTATGTTAATTTTAAGTAGAATGTAGTAGAATATATAGAAGAGATGTTTTATATCTCTATACTTTCTAATGTATTATTATTAAAGCATTATTAATAATTTTATATTTTAAATTAAATAATAAAAGGAGTGATTTTTATGTTGAAAAAAGTTTTAATTATTATTTCCTTTTTTCTAGGAATAACAGTAGGAACACTTTCAACTAGTGCATTGATATACTATAATATTTTTGCATCATTGAGTGAGACGATGTTAAGACTTATTGTTACAATTGGAACTACAGTAGTTTTCGTATTAGTGTCTTTATTATTTTCAGATAGATTCGTAGCAATGTTAAAAAGAATCGAAGATCGTCTTTCAAAAACCCCAATACAAAAAATTGTATTCACTACAATTGGATTAATTCTTGGTCTGCTTTTAGCTAGTTTATTATCATCAGGAGTTGATGTTATAGCTGGTGCAGGAATAATGGGAAGAATTATTTCCGCTGTAATATATATCGTATTTGGGTATTTAGGATTGGTATTAGGATATAGACGTGAAGGAGAATTTTTAAATATCTTTACGGCATTCAAATTTGGGAACAAACCTAAAGAAAAAGAACCAAAAGTTAACACAAAGAAAGTTTTATCAAAGGTTGTAGATACGAGTGCATTAATTGATTCACGTATTCAAGACGTTGCGAAAACTGGTTTTTTAGAAGGTAAGATTATTGTTCCAGAATTTGTTCTAAAAGAATTACAACTGATTTCTGATTCAGAAGATCCATTAAAACGTGCAAAAGGTCGCCTAGGCTTAGATTGTGTTGAGCATCTTCAAAAAATGAGAGAAATTGATCTTGAAATTGATAACAAGTACAAATATAATGAGCACAAGGGTGTTGATAACTTATTGATAGACTATGCTCTAAAATATAAATGTTCTATTATTACAACTGATTATAATCTTAATAAACTTGCGACTTTACAAGCTATCAAAGTGCTTAATGTAAATGATTTAAGTAATGCGGTTAAACCTATGTTAACTACAGGTGAAAGATTAAAAGTTCAAGTATTAAGAGAAGGTAAAGAGAATAATCAAGGTGTAGCTTATACTGAAGATGGGACAATGATTGTTGTTGAAAATGGGAAACGTTCAGTTGGCAAAACTGTTGAAGTGGAAGTACAAAGTGTCTTACAAACATCTTCAGGAAGAATTATCTTCACTAAGATTGTTTAATAAATTTGCTTTTTTTGAAAAAATGTGTTAATATAAGTTGTATTGTATTAACGAATGATTATTTTAGGAGGAGAGTATGCACACTTTTTTTAATGACAATGGCAATAGTGAGCAGTATTCTGCTAATTGTAGTAGTTTTATTACAAGAAAGTAAATCTGGAGGTCTATCTGGATTAACTGGTGGAGCAGAAGAACTGTTTGGAAAACAAAAAGTAAGAGGTGCTGAATTAGTTTTACAAAGAATTACAGTAGTACTAGGACTAATATTTTTTATATCACTAGTGTGTCTTACTTGGTTAAAATTATAGACTAAAGATAATAAACCTAAAATGTAATTTCATTTTAGGTTTATTTTTATAGAAATAATTATATGTTGTATAATCTAAATTAAGGAGGATTATATGTTAGAAAAGATTGAAAAATATTTAAAGAAGAAAAAGTTTTAAGTATAGAAGATTTAAAAGAAAAGTTAAATATTGAGTCAGCAAAGGATTTTGTTGAATTAGTAAAGCATGTTGGGAAGTTAGAACGAAAACTTGTAATTACTCAGTTACCTAATGAGAAGTTTCTTTATGTTAAAGAAGCATTAGAAATTGAAGGTGTTATTAGATTACATCAAAAAGGTTTTGCTTTTGTGTATTCTGCAGACTTAGGAATAGAGGTATATGTTCCTAAGGATTACACAAAGTGCCATGACGGGTGATGTTGTATTAGTAAAAGTAGATAGTGTGTATAAGGATGATCGTAATCTTGAAGGAATAGTTCAAAAAGTGTTAGAAAGAAATACTAAATACACAGTAGGTACATTAACTAACGCTAAGTTTTTCTCTTTTGTAAAAAAGCGATGATAAAAATATTGTAAAGTATATAAAAATAACAAATGCTAAAAACTTTAATTTAGTTGATGGCAGTAAGGTATTAGTAGAAATTACAGATTATTCAAAGGTTAGTTTTGAAGATCATAAAGGAATTATCATAAAATCAATTGGGCATAAGGATGATCCAGGTGTAGATATTCTTTCAGTGATTTATAAACATAATATTCCAAATGAGTTTCCTCAAGAAGTACTTGAGCAAACTGAGAAAATAAGTGATGAAATTAAACTAGAAGATAAGTATAGAGATTGTACTAATGAAATGGTGATTACTATTGATGGAGATGATGCTAAAGATTTAGATGATGCTATTTCAGTGATTAAAACTAAAAAAGGTTATAGATTAAAAGTATTTATAGCTGATGTTAGTAGATATGTAACTGAAGATAGTCCATTAGATAAAGAGGCAGCTAATAGGGGATGTAGTGTTTATTTAGCTGACAGAGTAGTTCCAATGTTACCTAGAAAATTATCTAATAACATTTGCTCGTTAAATCCTCATGTATTACGTTATACAATTTGTTGTGATATCGACTTTAATACGAAAGGATATCCTGAAAGTTATGACATATATCCAGCTGTAATAAAATCTAAAGGAAGATTGACTTATAAAAAAGTTAATGAAGTCTATGCAGATAATAAAGAAACGATAGAAGAATACAAAGAATATGTACCTATGCTGAAGATAGCATTAGAATTATCAACAAAAATTCGTGCAAATAGAGAAACAAGAGGTGCTATTGATTTTGATAAACCTGAGTCAAAAGTAGTGGTTGATGAAAATGGAGAAGTTTTAGATATTGTTCTTCGTGAAAGAGGTATATCAGAAAGACTAATTGAGGATTTTATGTTAAGTGCTAATGAAGTAATTGGAGAGCATTTTTACTGGATGCAAGTTCCATTTATTTATCGTATTCACGAAGAACCTAAAATGGAAAAATTAAGACAGTTCTTTGATATTGCTGCAAGTCTTGGTTATAGAACAAAAGGTAAAATCGAGGAGATTGAACCTTATATGTTAGCAAATATGCTTAGAAAATTTAAAGGAGAAGTTGTAGAAACTATGCTTTCGACAATTCTTCTTAGAACTATGAATCAAGCTAGATATTCAATAAATAATATAGGTCACTTTGCACTTGCTACGAAGTATTATACGCATTTTACATCTCCAATTAGACGTTATCCGGATTTATTGGTACATAGAATGATTAGAACTTACTTATTTAATGGTGATGTATCTGATCAAACTATAGATAATTTTATTACTAGATTACCGGATTTAGCTGAGAGTTCTTCAGAGTATGAAAAACGAGCGGTTGATTGTGAACGTGAAGTCGATAGAATGAAAAAATGTGAGTATATGTTAAAGTATCAAGAACAGACATTTAGAGGTATTGTTTCAAGTGTTACGAACTTTGGTGTATTTATTACTCTTGAACGAAGTAATATTGAAGGATTAGTGCATATTAAGGCAATGAATGATGATTATTATACATATGATCAGAAAAATATGTTATTAATTGGTCGTAGAAAGAAAAAAGTTTATAGACTTGGTGATGAAGTAATTGTTAAAGTAGCAAATGTTGACTTAGAAAATCAAGAAATAGACTTTAAAATATTGAAACACAAATCATTAATTAGTAAAAAATAGAGGATTAGATTATGGATAAAGAAATAAAAGTTATTGCCCAAAATAAAAAAGCCAATCATGATTATTTTATAGAAGAAACTTATGAAGCAGGATTAGTTTTAACTGGTACAGAAATTAAATCCATTAGAAGAGGGAGAATCAATTTAAAAGATTCATACTGCCAAACAAGACGGGGAGAAATGTTTGTCTACAATATGCATATTTCTCATTTTGAAGAGGGAAATAGATTTAATCATGAACCATTAAGAGTAAGAAAATTATTATTAAAGAAAAAACAAATTGCTTCATTAACTAATGTACAAAACGAAATAGGGATGAGTATAGTTCCGCTGAAGCTTTATATTAAAAATGGCTATGCAAAGCTATTAATCGGTGTTGCTAAAGGTAAGAAAAACTACGATAAACGCCATGTATTGAAGCAAAAAGAAGCAAATAAAGAAATTAATCGAGTTCTAAAAGATAAGCAGAAATATTAAATAACTGAATATTATTTCATTAAAAATATAGAAGACATATCGTGTTTATATTAACTACGATATGTTTTTTTTTATATATAGTGTACAAAAATAGTAGTAACATAAATTGAATTTTGAATAAAACAAAGTTTATAAATTGATTTAAGGAACTGTTATAAAAAAAGTTAAGAAAAATTTTCAAAAAAAAGTATAGTTTTTCCATTGATAAATAAGGATTTTTTAAAAATGTTGTAAAAATAACTAAAAAAAACGCTTTACTTTTAAATGAAAGCGTGCTACAATATTAAATGTAATCAAGAAAATCATTAAATAAATACTATCAAATATATGGTATAAGTAGTAAAAAATAGAACAGATGAAAAACTGTTATATATCTGATTGGAAAAATAGAAGGTTTTATTCTAAGATAAATTAAAGATGAATTATTACAATATTTGATTTTTAGTTAATATATAACTTTGTTATTTATAATAATAGATTTTCACAAACCTAACAAAATATATTTATACAAAGGAGAAGTGTATTCATGGAAAAATTCACTCAGTTATTACAGCCTGTGGCTGATAATTTATATATTTCTGCACTTGTTGCATTAATTCCGATTGTGTTTTATTTAGTAGCACTTGCAGGATTCAAGGTTAAGGGATGGTTAACAGGATTGTTAACTTTATTACTAGCAATTATAATTGCAGTCTTTTTCTTTAAAATGCCGTTCCAATTTGCAGTATTTTCAACGTTTCATGGTATGGTTTACGGTGTAATGCCTATCGGTTGGATTATTTTAACATCAGTGTTCTTATACAAAATGACAGTTAAAACAGGTCACTTCGGTATTATTAGAGATAGTATTACTTCATTAACAGATGACCGTCGTATCCAAGCATTAATCATCGCATTCTCATTCGGAGCTTTCTTAGAGGGAGCAGCAGGATTTGGTGCACCAGTAGCAATCACAGCTTCATTATTAGTAGGTTTAGGATTCAAACCACTTTACGCAGCAGGTGTTTGTTTAATCGCTAACACAGCGCCAGTAGCATTTGGAGCTGTAGGAGCACCAGTAACAGCGATGGACGGATTAGCTACATACGCTAATGGTTCTCCAATCGCAGCTGCAGAAATTGCAGCGATGATCGGACGTCAATTACCTCTAGTATCTATCTTTATTCCATTCTACCTAGTATTAATCATGGCTGGATTCAAGAAAACATTAGAAGTATGGCCTGCATTATTAGTATCAGGTGGATCATTTGCACTTGCACAATTTGTGAGTTCTAACTACATGGGAGAACAATTACCAGATATTCTTTCATCATTAGTATCATTAATTTCAATGGTTGTTTTACTTCAATTCTGGAAACCAAAAACAACTTGGAGATTCGCAGATGAAAAAGAAGCTGATCAAGAAATTGCGGTTGAATCAAAACACAGCTTAAAAGAAGTAGTAGTTGCTTGGTCTCCATTCATCGTATTAACATTCGTTATCTTCATTTGGACAATGAAATCTTCAAAAGCATTCTTCAAAACTATCGCTTTAAATCCGAAGGTTCCATATATCCACAATAACATTATCAGCTCAGTATCTGGTAAAGAAATTGCAGCGGTATTCAAATTAGATTTAGTAGGGTCAATTGGTACAGCGATTCTTGTTGCAGCACTTATCTCTAAATTCATCATAAAAATTAGTTGGAAAGATGCAGGTGCAACTTTTATTCAAACATTTAATGAAGTTAAAATTGCATTGTTAACAATCTGTTTCGTAGTAGGATTTGCATACATTATGAATGCATCAGGTATGTCTAATACTCTAGGATACGCGCTAGCAGCAACAGGTGGAGCATTTAAATTCCTATCACCAGCTCTTGGATGGATTGGAGTGTTCATTACTGGTTCTGATACATCAGCTAACTTACTATTTGCTAAATTACAACAAGTTACAGCTAGCCAAGTAGGAATGGATCCATTATTAGCGGTAGCAGCTAACGCATCTGGAGGAGTAGTAGGTAAAATGATTTCTCCACAATCTATCGCAGTAGCAGCTGCAGCGGTTGGTCTAGTAGGTAGAGAGTCAGACTTACTTAAATTTACAGTTAAACACAGTTTCATCCTGTTAATAATTGTGTGTGCTATCGTTGCACTTCAATCAACTAGAGTACTTGGATGGATGATTCCAGTACACCCATAATAAAAGAATAGTATTAAGGAAGATCGAGTTATACTTGATCTTCTTTTTTATTAGTGAAAGTGCTAACGAAAAAAAATATCTTAAATTAAAGTAATTTCGTTAGTATATTTGTTTACAATCAAGAAAAATAGTGGTATTATTGATAAGTTAGATTAAATACTATATAAATTTAAGATTATATATATTTTATAAAGTAAGAACAAGGAGATAAAAATGTCAGTACAATTAAGAGATGATGTTAGAAATATAGCAATTATAGCCCACGTTGACCACGGTAAAACTACATTAGTTGATGAGCTATTAAAACAATCAGGAATTTTCCGCTCAAACGAGCACGTAGAAGAAAGAGCTATGGACTCTAACGATTTAGAAAGAGAACGTGGTATTACAATCCTAGCAAAAAATACAGCTATTGATTATAAAGGAAAAAGAATTAACATTCTTGATACACCAGGACACGCAGACTTCGGTGGTGAAGTAGAGCGTATCATGAAAATGGTAGATGGTGTTCTTTTAGTAGTAGATGCTTACGAAGGAACAATGCCTCAAACTCGTTTCGTTCTTAAAAAAGCTTTAGAACAAAACTTAAAACCAATTGTTGTTGTAAACAAAATTGATAAACCATCAGCTCGTCCAGAGGAAGTAGTAGACGAAGTTATTGATTTATTTATCGAATTAGGTGCAAATGATGAGCAACTTGAATTCCCAGTTGTTTATGCATCAGCTATTAACGGAACAGCTTCTTTAGAAAGTGATCCAAGTGCGCAAGAAGAAAACATGCAATGTTTATATGAAACAGTAATTGATTACGTTCCAGCACCAAAAGATAATAGAGATGAACCACTTCAATTCCAAGTAGCATTATTAGATTATAATGACTATGTTGGACGTATTGGTATTGGACGTGTATTCCGTGGAAGTATGAAAGTAGGAGAATCAGTTTCTCTTATGAAACTTGATGGAACAGTGAAAAACTTCCGTGTAACTAAGATTTTTGGTTACTTTGGATTAAAACGTGAAGAAATTCAAGAAGCGCATGCAGGGGATATCGTTGCAGTAAGTGGTATGGATGATATTAACGTTGGGGAAACAGTTTGTCCAACAGATCACCAAGAAGCATTACCAATACTTCACATTGATGAACCAACACTACAAATGACTTTCTTAGTTAATAACTCACCATTTGCTGGTAAAGAAGGTAAAATTTGTTACAGCTCGTAAATTAGAAGATAGATTAATGCAACAATTAGAAACAGACGTTTCATTACGTGTAGAACCTAATACAAGTGATTCTTGGGTAGTAAGTGGACGTGGAGAACTTCACTTATCAATTCTTATCGAAAACTTACGTCGTGAAGGTTACGAGCTTCAAGTATCTAAACCAGAAGTAATTATCCGTAACATAGATGGTGTAGATTGTGAGCCAGTTGAGCGTGTTCAAGTTGATGTACCGGATGAAAGTGTTGGTGCTGTTATCGAATCATTAGGTCAACGTAAAGGTGATATGGTAGATATGCAAGCTGATGGAAATGGACAAACTCGTCTTATCTTTAATGTCCCAGCTCGTGGACTTATCGGATACTCTACAGAATTCATGTCTATGACTAAAGGATATGGTATTATTAACCACACATTCGATTCTTACCAACCAATGCAAAAAGGGCGTGTTGGTGGACGTCGTAATGGTGTATTAGTAGCTCTTGAAAATGGTCAAGCTACAGCGTACTCTATCTCAAGCTTAGAAGATCGTGGTACAGTATTTATTGAGCCAGGTACGGATGTATACGGTGGTATGATTGTTGGAGAAAACAGCCGTGAAAATGACTTAACAGTTAACATCACAAAAGCTAAAGCTCAAACAAACGTACGTTCTTCTACAAAAGACCAAACAGTAACACTTAAAAAAGCTCGTATTATGACTTTAGAAGAAAGTCTTGAGTACCTAAGTGATGATGAATACTTAGAGGTAACTCCAGAGTCAATTCGTCTACGTAAAAAAGAATTAGATAAAGCAGCTCGTGAAAAAGCAGCTCGTAAAGCAAAATATTCAGAAGAATAGAAATAAAGAAACTTTCGAAGTAGGTAACTATTTCGAAAGTTTTTTTGTATGGCATTATTAAAAATGGGACTGATCCAAAAGTCCTAAATTAAAAAAGTGTCTATGATAACTCATAGACGCAGTGGTTTATTGATATCTAAATTCGCTTTATGAAAGCTTTTTAGATATCTAATAAACTGTGCGGGGGTGACTCAACAAAATCTTGTTTCTCCGAAATCATGATTTTTGAGTCACTCCCTTACATTTGTTATTAAATAGTTTGGAGGAGAATTAATATTGAATAATTGGAAATTTATCGCTGGTTTTATCGGTGTATTCGCAGTATATGAAATACTCGTATTTCTGATGTGGCTAGGTTTAAAATGGATGATCTCACCTTTTGTTCCCACTAAGGTTAAATTAGCTATTGGTATAGCGCTATTTATCGTTGCTAACTTTTCTATCGTAGCTTATATGCTAAGATTAGGTGCACCTTGGGTAAACTACGGAAACGTTTGGTACTTCTACTTCCTAAATGGTGCTGTCATAGGTGTTATTTTATTGGTCGCTAAGTTATTACTGAAAATCTTTAAATTAAATCTTTCTCAAGGAATTAGTTTAAGCATAACTGCTCTATATTTATTAGGTATGACTGCTTTGGGACTATTTTGGGCATACTCTCCTACTGTGATTAATAAAACTATCAAAGTAGATAAACATCTTGATACTCCTGTTAAGATTGCTATGGTCTCTGATCTTCATCTTGGAACATTTTTCTCAAATCCTCAACTCGAGAAACTGAACAAGATTGTTGATGAAGAGAAGCCAGATGCTGTAGTTATCGCAGGAGACCTTATGGACGACGATATGGTTATGTATAAAAAACGCAATATGCAAGAAAATCTTAGCAAGTTAAAAGCTCCTCTAGGAGTTTATACGACTATGGGAAATCACGACCGTGACGCACTAGAAATAGTAAACGAAGTTAAAAAGACAGGGATAATCCCACTATTTGATGAAAGCATCACACTTAATAACAATATAACATTAGTAGGTCGTAAAGATAAAAGTGTCAGTAGCGATAGACTTGATACTGCCGACCTTCTTAAGAGTGTTGATTTAAATAAGACTATCGTTCTTGTGGATCATCAGCCTGATGCTATTGATTATCACGCTACATTGCCTATAGATGTTCAACTTTCTGGGCATACTCACCGCGGACAACTATGGCCATTAAACTTCATCACAGATGTAGTTTATACCCTAGATCATGGCTACGCGAAGATTAATGGTAAACATTTCTTCACTTCTGCGGGTTATGGTTTCTGGGGACCACCTTTCAAAACTTCAGCTCGTAGTGAAGTATGGATGATTACTATTGAAGGAAAATAAATAATATAAAATACCCCAAAAGTTAGTTTATTCGGTACTGCACCCAAAAAATTGGACAAAATATTAAGTTATTTTTGTTTAGTGTTTTAAACTTTAAAGTCGGTAAATTTTGTTACTTTTAGTGACTTTCATTCCTTACAGTTATTCAAGATTTTTTGAACTATTTAGTCAAGGATTTTTTAAAAGGCGTAGCCCTTGTCCTTGACTAAATAGGAGGAAGATCTAAACTGTAAAAAGGAATGAAAGTTTCTTTTTATTTATATTAGTTTCTATTCATTCTTCTGTAAGTTACAGGACTTAATCCACCTAAGTTCAATTTTATTCTCTCTTCATTATAATATTTTATATAATCTATAATGGCTTCTTTTAATTCATATTTATTCTTAAAAGTATCTTCGAATCCGTAATACATCTCAGATTTCAAAACTCCAAAGAAGGATTCCATAAAATGCATTTAATCTGCCGATGTTCCTTTTCTAGACAT
>CAKMQF010000105.1 GCA_927911745.1 uncultured Gemella sp. | reverse complement strand
TTTATATTATTAGTTGTAATATGTTGTAACTTCTTAAAATAATAAAGAAAAATTAGTTTTTTAGCAGAAAATCTTCATGAAAAAGGAAATTATAAAGATACTGTGTAATTATTTAATGAATGTAGTAAAGAATAATATTTTGTAGCTGATATATTTCCATATGAATACAGAAAGTTATATTAATTGTTGCTTTGTTTTATCAAATAGTTTAAAATAGTACTATATTTGACAAAAATTGAAACTAAATTTTAAAGGAGATATTAATGGGTAAGAAATTATTATTAGGTCTTGTAGGTGCTGGAGCACTTGCGGCAGCTACTGTATTTCATAAAAAAAGAAAATCTTAGTTCAGAAGAACGTGCTAAAGTAGAAGAAGCTAAAAAGTATTTAGAAGAAAAAGGATATATTGTATCAGAAAAATCTAAGTTTCCTGTTGGAAGTTTAAACTTATTCTCTGTTTCTTCGTTACCGATGTACTATAAAGCTGCGAAAACAGTGGCTAAATATATTTTATAGTTATGTTTATACCAGAGAAGAATTATTCATTTTACGAAGATAATCCAAAGGGTAAATTAACTATTAAGAAATTTGTAAAAGAAATGTATTATCGTCTTATGTATGATGAAATATCATTGCTTTCTGCAAATTTAAGTTATTATTTTATCTTGTCTTTATTCCCGATGCTAATTGTAGCCTTGGCCTTAACTCCATATTTTAAAGTAGATCAACAATTTCTATTAGAAAAGATTCAAAGCTACGCACCAGGGGACCTAGGTGATTATCTTTTTGATATGATTTCAGAAGTTTTAAATAATAAGAATAACACGATTATCACAGTGGGGATTGTTTTCACACTTTGGTCAGCATCTAGTGGTATTTATGGAATAATTATAGCATTTAATAATGCGTTTAGAGTTCGTGATGGAAGAATATGGATTGTTACTAAAATAATTAGTGTAATCTTAACAGCATTGTTCTTAGTAGGTATGTTCCTTGCGTTAGCTTTAATCGTATTTGGAAAACAACTTACTTACATCCTATTCCATAAATTCAATCTGGATGAAGGATTCTATAACTTATGGTCGGTAATAAATTATACACTACCATTACTTTTTATATTCTTTGTATTCATGTTCTTATATACTATGGGGCCTAATTTGAAACTAAAAGCTATTAGTATATTACCAGGAGCATTGTTCGCAACATTATCTTGGACAATAGTCAGTAGATTATTCGGGTACTATATTGATCATTTTTCAAGTTATATCAAAACTTATGGAACAATTGGAGCATTTATGGCATTCATACTTTGGCTATATATTACGGGATATATACTAATTATCGGTGCAGAAATTAATGCAATATTTCATAATTATAAAGTAGAACATAGGGTGTTTGAAGAAACTCATACAACAGAATAGAAGATAATATTGATACTAAATTTAGCTTATAAGAGCTTTATAATATTTAGTAGAATACCATTTAAAAGCAAGTACAAAAAACTGTACTTGTTTTTTTGTTTAGTAGAATTTTCTACTAAGATAGTTTTATTTTATTAAAGTAGAATTAAAATACAGGCAGAAATATATAAAAAGAAAGTGTTTTATAGTATAATTGTAGATACTTAATTAAGAATATTGATTAAAGATTGAGAGGATAATACTATGGAAAAAGAAATATATCTAGCAGGAGGATGTTTCTGGGGAGTGGAAGGTTACTTTGCACAACTTGATGGGGTAATTTCTACAAAAGTTGGTTACAGCAATGGACAAACAGCAGAAACTACTTATCAACAAATTAAAAAAACAGACCATGCTGAGGTTATTTACTTAAAATATGATAATTCAGTCTTACCATTAAATGATGTATTACGTCACTATTTCAGAATTATTGATCCAGTAAGTATCAATAAACAAGGTGGAGACAGAGGACGTCAATACAGAACTGGAATTTACTATGTAGATGAAGAAACAAGAGAAGAAGTAGTTAAATTTATCGAAGAACTTCAGAAAAATTATACTAAGAAAATTGCTGTAGAGGTAGAAGCGGTAAATAACTACATCGATGCAGAAGAATATCATCAAAAATACCTTGAGAAGAATCCTACAGGTTATTGCCATGTAGATTTGAGTTTAGCGAAAAAAAGCCTGTAATTTTCAAAATAAGTTTGAAATAATTACTAAAAAAAAGGTAAAATATAAGTAAGTATAAATAAAAACAAGGAGTTAGAAAATGACAAAAATTTTAATTTTCGGACACAAAAATCCAGATACTGATACAATTTGTTCAAGTATTGTATACAACAACCTAAAAAGAATTCAAGGAATGGATTCAGAAGCTGTAAGACTTGGGGAAATCAATGATGAAACTAAATACGCTTTAGAATACTTTAAGGTAAGTTTACCACGTTTAGTAGAGGAAGTAGCAGAAGGGCAACACGTTATCTTAGTTGACCACAATGAGTTCCAACAATCAGCTAATGGAATCGAAAAAGCTGTTGTTCGTGAAGTAATCGATCACCACCGTATCGCAAACTTTGAAACAGCTGCACCATTATACTACCGTGCTGAGCCACTAGGATGTACAGCTACAATCCTTAAAAAAATCTATGAAGAGCAAAATGTTAACATCGACAAACAAATGGCAGGATTAATGTTATCAGCTATTATTTCTGATTCATTATTATTCAAATCTCCAACATGTACTTTACAAGATAAAGTTGCAGCTGAAGAATTAGCAAAAATTGCAGAAGTAGATGCACAAGAATATGGTCTTGCTATGCTTAAAGCTGGAGCATCTACAACTGATAAAACAGCTGAAACTCTAATTTCTTTAGATGCTAAAGAATTCGTTTTAGGAGCAGATAAACTTGTAGTTGCTCAAATTAATACTGTTGATGCTAACGAAGTAGCTGACAGAAAAGAAGAATTAGAAGCGGCAATCAATGCAGAATTATCTTCAAAAGGATTAGCAGCATATGTATTTGTAATCACTAATATCTTAACTTCAGACTCAGAAGTACTGGTATTAGGTGAAAAACAAGATAAAGTTGCAGCAGCATTCGGAAAAACTCTAGAAAATGACTTTATGACACTTGAAGGTGTTGTATCTCGTAAAAAACAAGTAGTTCCTCAAATTACAGAAGAGTTTTCAAAATAATTATTAAAAAATAGATTTTAAGAAAGTGAGGACAATGGTTTCTCACTTTCTAATTTATATAAAATAGCAGTCGAAAGGAAATATATGGATACATTTAAAGCAATATATTTGCCCTTTTTGAAGAAGATTATTGTAAACACATTAGTCGTAATAGCATTTGCAGGTTTAACGCAAGGAAAACTAAAAATTGATCATCCAATATATGGTTTCCTTGGAGCCTTGCTGATTACAATATTATTCACATTAGTTAGACCATTATTGCTAGTTACTGTAATAATAACAATATTTAGTTTAGGACTATTTCCATTATTAGTAAGGACTATATTAGTTTATTCAGTTTCTTATATATTGGCACCACATTTTGAGATTGTATCGTTTTGGACAGCAATAGGTTTAGTAATAGCGATTAAAATTTTTAATTTTATATTTAAAACTGAACCAAGAACGATAATAATAAAAACATTTAAAAAGAAATAAAAAAGGAAATAAATTATGCCAAAAATTACAACAAGAGAGCTTGCTGAAAAATTGAATTTAGAAGTAATTAGTGGTGAAAAAGGATTAGATAGAGAAATCACAACAGACGAATTATCTCGTCCAGCATTGCAACTTGCAGGGTATTTTTCTCACTATTCACCAAAAAGAATTCAAATTCTTGGGACAAGCGAATTATCATTCTTTAAATTAATTCCGGATGTTGAGAAAAAATCAAGAATGCGTATGTTATGTACGCGTATAACACCATGCATTATTATATCTAGAGAATTAGAAGTTCCAGAAGAATTAATAGAAGCAGCTAATAAATATGATACACCGGTATTAAGATGTAGACAAGATACTACGAAATTGATGGGGAATATTTCAAATCATCTTCGAAGAGTATTCGCACCTACAACTTCAATTCACGGAGTATTTATTGAAGTTTACGGTATTGGAGTTCTATTAACAGGAGAAAGTGGAATCGGTAAGAGTGAAATAGCGTTAGAACTTATCAAACGTGGTCACCGTCTAGTAGCTGATGATAGAGTAGATATCAGAGAAATAGAAAAAGGGTTCTTAATCGGAAGTTGTGAATCTACATTAATCAAGCATTTATTGGAAATTCGTGGATTGGGAATTATTAATGTAATGACTTTATTCGGTACAGGAGCAGTACGTAGTGATAAGAGATTACAGTTAAATATTCACTTAGAAACATGGAACGATCAAAAACAATACGATAGAATTGGTTTAGGTAACGAAAGTAAAGAAATTCTGAATTCAAAAATTGAGAAGAAAACAATTCCAGTAAGACCTGGACGAAATGTTGCAATCATTATAGAATCTGCCGCTATGAACTATAGATTAAACCAAATGGGAGTCAACACAGCTAAAGATTTTACATCACGATTAGCAGAAGAAATAAAAAGAAATAATATGAATAATGGGGTGGAATAATATGACATTAGGTTACTTAGATCCAATCGCTTTTCACCTGTTTACAAAACCAGTATATTGGTACGGAATTATTATAGCTACTACTGTTTTTTGTGCTTATTACCTTGCTGATAGGGAAGCTACAAAAAGAGGCTTGAAAAAAGATACAATGCTTGATCTATTGCTAATAGCTTTACCTATAGCATTTATCTTTGCTCGTGCATACTATGTAATATTCAGATGGGAATTTTACAAAGGCGATTTCGCTAGTATGATAGCCATTTGGGATGGTGGAATAGCGATATACGGTGGTTTAATTGGTGGATTTGTAGTGTTATACTTCTTTGCAAGAAGAAGAGGGATAAAAATCATTAAGCTATTAGATATAATAGCACCAAGTTTATTAGTAGGGCAAATGCTAGGACGTTGGGGGAACTTTTTCAACCATGAAGCATACGGTGAAGCAGTTAGTCAACAATATTTACAAGATAGATTTATTCCAAACTTTATTATAGAAAATATGTATATTGATGGAGCTTACCGTCAACCAACATTCCTATATGAGAGTTTATGGTGCTTAATAGCACTTGTAATACTTCTATTAATCAGAAATAAACTAGCGCAAAGTGAAGTATTCGCTGCATACTTAATCTTGTATGGAGTAGAGAGATTTATTGTTGAAGGAATGAGAACAGACTCACTATATCTAGGAAGCTTGAGAGTTTCTCAAGTCCTTTCACTAGTATTTGTAGTAGGAAGTTTGTTATACTTAATAGTGCTTAATACAAAATATAAAGATAAGAAGATTTTGTATAGAGAATCATAAAAGAGAAGGTGGAAAATATGACAGAAAAAATTTATGACCTAATTATCGTAGGAGCAGGACCAGCAGGTATGACTGCTTCAATCTATGCATCACGTGCGAATATGTCAGTATTGATGCTAGAAAGAAAATATCCAGGTGGACAAATGTTATCAACTGAAGAAATTGAGAACTATACTGGATATGAAATGATTACAGGACCAGAGCTATCAGAAAAAATGTTCGAACACTCTAAGAAATTCGGTACAGAATTTGGTTTTGGAAACATAACAGAAGTTGGAGTTAGAGACGGACTTAAGTATGTTGTTGCTGGTGAAAAAGAATATGTAGCGAAATCAATTATAATTGCAACAGGTTCAGAACACAAAAACCTTGATGTTCCAGGGGAAGAGCAGTTTTCAGGAAAAGGAGTAAGTTACTGTGCAGTTTGTGATGGTGCATTCTTTAGAAATAAAGAAGTAGTAGTTATTGGTGGAGGAGATTCAGCTGTAGAAGAAGCTTTATACTTATCTAACCTAGCTGCTAAAGTAACTATCGTTCACAGACGTGATGAACTACGTGCCCAAAAAATTCTACAAGATAGAGCATTTGCTAAAGAAAATATCGAGTTTGTTTGGGATAGTGTTGCTTACGAAATTAAAGGGGAAAGAAAAGTTTCTTCAATTGAAATCAGAAATGTTAAAACTGGTGAAGAAAGTTCTATTAAAGCTGATGGAGTATTCATCTATGTTGGTATGTTACCACAAACTCAAGATTTCAGAGATTTAGGAATTACTAATGAAGCTGGATATATCCCAACTAATGAAAAATTAGAAACATCGGTACCAGGTATTTTTGCAGCTGGAGATGTACGTGAAAAAGAAATCCGTCAAGTAATCACAGCAGCATCTGATGGAGCAATAGCAGCACAAAGTGCTTATAGCTTCGTAGAAGGTCTAGAATAATAACAAAAAAGAGAGGTCAATTAAAACCTCTCTTTTTAATGAATTAGAACTGTGAACTTAATTAAAATTCACAGTTCTAATTTTATTTTTATCCTTTAAAGTCAAGATACTCTTACGTTTAGAAAAATCAAATTTAATATAATTATTTTTATTAATAACTTTTTCTTTAAATTGATCGACAGGAATGTTTTCAACCTTATCAACAGGATAGTGGCGTTCATATTCTTTAGGATTAACCTCAGCATCAAAGTTGAAATCATCAGTTTTTTCAAGAGCAGTTCCTTCATTAATTAACTTATAGAATGTATAACCATGAACTTTAGCCCCACCTGAACCATAAACATGGAAAGCTCTATCTTTAGTAATAGATAGAGTAGTTCTTTCACCATTTACAAATTCAGGTGTAATGCGAACTACTTTATTATTTTTATCAAGAGTATAGACATCCATCGGACTATATTCATTTGGTTTGTCTTTACTAGCTTCTGTAAATAGTAACAGTTCATCTTTCTCATCACCATTGATATCGAAGAAACCATAGTTTAAAAAGTTTTTCCCAATTTGTTTTTCACCAAAAACTGTATAGTTAGAAATAGCCACAGGATTTATATCTTGTTTATCAGATTTTCCTTTGTTAATGGCATCTTGATAATCTTTTAAAACACTAGCATAAGCTTTTTCATAATTATCAGGTTTTTTATTTTCATTTTTATCAGTATTATTTTTATTATTATTTTTGTCACCTTCAGTTTTTTCTCCGAAGTTTTTCACTGATTTCCAATTTTCATTGTCAAATTTTAGTATTTCTGGAAGAGGGAAGGTGCTGTTAAATGAATTTTTAGAATCATATTCTTTTCCAGTTGTTATGTCTTTATACTTGCTATTATCAACATCTAGACCAGTGAACGTAATTACATTAGTCTTCTCAAGTTTATTTCCATCTTTAGAGAATTTTAAGAAATTATATTCTCCTGTATCTTTATCAAATTTTCTAATTCTAATTGTTTTATCTTTGAACACTGCAGAACCAGAGTTGTTATTGCTACCATCAACTCCAAGTTTATCTAGTATAGCTCTATCGATTGTTTCGGGATTAAATAATCTAATTACCTTATTGTTTTTATCGAATGTGTACATGTCGATAGGGTTATTTGGCTTATCATTCTAGAAATTAAGAGCTCTTTTCTTCCATTACCATCAATATCGTAAAATACATATTTTATGTAATCATCATTTTTCTTCTCTTTTAGAGCATCTTTTAAAGCTTCTGCGTTAATAGATTTATCAGCACTATCTGGATTATTAATAGCAGCTTTATATTTTTGAATGATTGAGCTATAAACTTCATTCTCATTAACAACTTTAGTTTTTGCTTTTTTAGAATAATAATAGTAACCACCACCAGCTAACAATACAATTCCAAGTAAAGTAGAAATAGCTGCTACTAATTTTTTCTTAGATTTTTTTTCTTTCTTAGGAGGAAGAGTATCTACAGATTTATTATTTATAATAGGTGGCACTGGAGGAACTGTTTCAAAAATTCCTTTATCATTATTTTGTCCATTATACTGTTCAGCTTGAACCTTATTATCTAAAGTGTTATTTAGAGATTGTTCAGTAACGATGTTTTTATCATTAATGAATTCTTGTTCATTATTTTGATTATTAAAGTATGAGTTTTGCTCAAATTCTTGAGCACTGTTTATGTATGAATCATTAAGATTTTGTTTCTCATAATTACTTTGATTATATGACTGAGAGACAAACGTCTTATTATTCTCAAAACTCTGTTCATTAAAATTATTTTGAAGAGTTTGATCATTATAGTTTTCGTTATTATAGTTATTCTGAGGAAAATCTTGAGTGTAATTTTCAAAGTTTTTATTATAGTTGTTTTCACCATACCCAAAATCTTGATTGTTTTGAGAATAGTTATTGTAATTTTGATTATTAAAACTGTAATTTTGACCTTGATTATAGTTGTTATAATAAGTATTATCATAACTTCCATATTGCTCATCTTGACTATAATTATTATAATTTAATTCATTATCACCATAGTTTTGATTATAGTTATTATAATTCTGGTTCGTATTATAGTCTTGGTCATAATTATAGTAGTTTTCATTGTTATAATTATTTAGATTGTTACCCTGTGTGTTGTAATTATCATAACCTTCATAATTATTATAATATTGATTATTATTTTGATAAAATTCTTCGGTATTTTGTTCACCATTATAATAATTATTTGGATAATCATTATTTTGATTAACCTTATTATTTGGGGAAGTATTATTATCTTTAGTCATAAACATTTCTCCTTAATATCTTATAATTAATATTATAAAAAGTTTTCTAAAGAAAATCAAGAATAGGGGAGTAATATGATAGAAATTATATAAGATAAAATACTAGTAGAGAACTTTTTGTATTTAGTTATTATCTAAAAACATGGGGGTCTTAGTTAAATAAAAAACCACTGAGTCGTTAAACTCAGTGGTATCTTATTAATTTTAATATGATTTAAAATAATTATTTGTTGTATTTTTTAGCCAAGTAAGGCATGATTAATCCTAATGAAAGTAGAACGATTGGTGTTGCAATGTTCATAACTGTTTGGAAAGTACTTTCTGGAGTGTACATACCAGAGATACAAGCAAAAGCAGTTAAGAAGAAACACCAAGCTCCAAGTCCCATACCTACAAATTTATTTTTAACAAATTTGTATTCAGATTGGAATTTCTCAGCAGATTTTTTCAAGAAGATATATGCTGCGAATACCCATAGATAACGTAGTGGCATTGTAACCGCGTTAAGTTTAACTAACCATCTGAATAAATCATTAACTTCTTTAATTCCAAACATTGGGATAATTAGTAAGATAGAAACGATAACTCCAACAAGTTTTAATCCGTTAACGTATACGTCGTTTTCGTTCTTAACTAATAATTTCTTAGGAATGTATTTCTCATCAGCACTACTTAATAACATACGTAGTGGAGCATCGATAGAAATAATAACAACAGAAACTTGTCCAATTAAATCTACAATTGCATAAATAACTAAGAATAAGTTACCTACCCCGTAGTAGTTACCTAAAGTTTGGAAAGCATAGTAAGTTCCGTTTGTAAGTAAGTCTTTAGGAATATTGTTTGTATCAAACATTAAAGCAAGGGCAAAAGTACCAAGAATCGCAGTTGTACAAACCATAACTACTAGAGCAATCATTCCGCGAGGAAAGTCTTTAGAAGGGTTTTTCATCTTATTAACATAAGGTGAAATCTTCTCACAACCACCAACCGCAAATACTAGAATCGCGATAGATGTAATATATTTAACATCAAATGTTGGCATAAATGTATCTAATGACCAATCGATGTCAAATGTTTTAGCACCAGTAATAGATGGTGCTGTAATAGCCATAACTACAAATAATAATGACATAACAAACATTGAAGATCCGGCTAACATCGCCATTTTCTTAATTAAGTTAACTCCACGAGCAGCTAAGAATAAAGCTACTAAGAAGATAACTAAAGAAGCGATTTGTAAGTATGTGATATCCATTTTACTAATACGGTTATCACGAAATACTGTCCAACTAAATGCTGCGATAATACGAGATGGCTTTTGAGAAATATAAGGCATGTGAACTACCCACATTGTCCATCCAGTATAATAAGCAAGTAGTTTTCCGTGCGTAGAACTAATCCAAGAACTTACACCACCACCGGCATCTTTAAAAGTAGATCCTAGCTCACCAACGATTAATGAATACGGAATAAAGTAAATTACGAAAATTAAAATCCAAGAAACTATAGATTTTAATCCACCGAATTCAGAGTATCCATTAACGACATTCCCGAACGCCCATACAGTTGAGAATGCCATGAAGGCTAGGGTGTACCAAAATATTTTTTTTGCATCCCTCTCCATTGAGAACCTCCTAAAATATAAAATATACTAATAACTGCATAATTGCATTACTAAAATACTAGCATAGACTACATAATTATTCAAGTGAAAACAAAATAAATTAAACTAAAATTTTTTTTATTTGAAAATATAATACTGTTTTATAGAAAATATATAAAATCATAGTGTTTGATAATTTCTCAAATAATTCTTAAAATGAGTAATATGAGAACGTTTTGAAATGTAAATTTACAATATGGAAATATATTCGTATAATCTTGATATTTTAAAGTATATATAAAGTTTATGAAAGTGAGCAACACTTGAAATACAAGCAGTTTTGAATTATAATAACAGGTGTAAAAGAAAGTTTCAAAAAATGATGAGGGGTGATAAAAGGGTGAGAAAAAAACATAGAACATTAACTAGGTTAATGTTGATAATGACAGGTCTGGTAGTAGTTTCATTATTAGTAACTTCCTTTTTTATGACAGAATATATAAAAAAACGTGAAGATGAAATTATTCGTCAAAAAATATATTCAACAGCTAAAGTAGTAGCTAGTGATTCTCGTGTAAAAGACGATATTAAACATCATAGGAAAACATTAGCGATTCAAAGATTTGCAAATAGGGTAATGGAAGAAACAGGAACGGACTTCGTAGTTATTACGGATGAAACTTTTACAAGATACAGTCATCCAATAGAGGATTTTGTTGGGAAAAAATTTTCCAATATAGAAGATATTAGTTCGACATTTGATTCAGGAGATCACTATAGTAAACAAAGTGGTGTTCTAGGAGACGGACTTAGATTTTTTACAACAATTAAGGATGAAGAAGGTAGAAATATCGGTGTTGTGTGTGTGGGATATACTAAAGAAACTGTAAAAAAACAAATACTACATTCACAAGAAAAAATATTATTTGGATTATTGATAGGTATAGGAGTTGCAATTACGTTAGCAATAGTGTATAATAAACGACTTAAACGTATATTATTAAACTATGAACCAGAAGAAATTGCATACAACTACATAGAGAAAAACCTAATATCCGATCATGTTTCTGAAGGAATTATAGCGATAAATATTGATAAAAAAGTTATCGTTAAGAATAGTAGTGCTAACCAAATTTTAGACGATGCTGGCTATTCTAAAGTTAAAAAAGGTGAACAGATTCCAGATAAACTTTATGAAATTTTCTTTAAAGGTATTATAGAAGAGAATCAGACTAGTCGAGATGAATTGATTGTATTGAATCATATTGAAGTGCTAGTTAATAGAAATGCAATCTATCAGAATGGTAAGTTATATGGTGCTGTGGTTACACTACGTGACCAAAGTGAAATGAAAAAATTAATCACAGAATTAAGTGGTACAGAAAAATATAATGATAGTCTTCGAGAACAGAGTCATCATTTCATGAATAAACTGCATGTACTACACGGTTTAATTGAGATGAAGTCATATGATGAAGTTGAAAAATTCATTACATATCTAAAAGATGACTATCATGAAAAAATCGGATATATATCTGAAAATATTAAAGTACCAGCAATAGCGGGATTTTTACTTGCAAAAGTTAGAGAAGCTAAACAAAAAAAATATATCGTTATTAATTGATCCAGATTCAATGATTCTAAATCAAGAAGGTTTAGATGAACTCTTTAATGAACTATTAATTATTCTAGGAGTGCTTATAGACAACTCAATGGAATCTATAGGGGAAAACGAAGATGGAAAAATTGTTGTTTACTTATATCTGAATACAGATGAAAATATACTATTATGTGATGTGTATGATAATGGCTGTGGAATTAGTAAGGATATACTGGAGAATGTATTTGAAAGAGGATATTCAACTAAAGGGGAAAACAGAGGATACGGACTAAATGCCGTTGACACAATTGTGAAAAAATATAATGGTTTAATAGATGTGGAAAGCGAAGTAGGCAAAACAAAATTTACAATAGAGATACCAATCGAGGAGGAATAATAAGTGAGAGTACTAATAATAGAAGACGATCCAATGGTAGCGATGATACATACGGAGTATTTTAAAAAGAAAGAACTAACTGATGACTTAAGTCATGTTACATCAATAGAAGATGCGAGAGAATATTTAGCAAACAATGAAGTTGATTTAGTGGTTTTAGACAACTATCTAATTGATGGACAAGGAATCGAATTTTTACCAGAATTAAAAGGATATCCAATCATTATGATAACAGCAGCGAATGATATTCAAACAGTAGAAGCTGCATTATCTAATGGAGTAGTAGATTACTTAGTAAAACCATTTACTTATGAAAGATTTGCGCAAGCGATTGATAAAGTTCAAGACTATGTGAAATTATTATCGAAAGAAAAATCAACCAAGATTTAATCGATGATTACTTAAACTCAGGTAGAGTAGAAGAAGAGGAAGATAGCTTACCTAAAGGACTATCAAGAATCACATTGAAGAAAGTACTAGAAGCTATAAAACAGCATAATAGTGGATTTACTACTCAACAAATCGCAGATAAGTTAGATATTTCTAGAATAACTATCAGAAAATATTTAAATCACTTAGTTAATATAAACATACTAAGTGAAGATGCTGAATACTATACATCAGGAAGACCTGTATCAGTATTCACAGTTGAATCTGAAAGTAGATTAGAAAAATTATTATAATAACGTATCATCAAACCTGAATAATTATTTATAATTTGTAATAAAGAGAAAAACCTTCAAAACTTTAATTGTTTTGAAGGTTTTTTTAAAGAAATAATAAAAATTATGAGAAGGTGTTAATCATTAATTTTGTATGTACCTTTTTTATACTTGTCAGTATTTTTATACTCTTCTATAGTTTTATTAATTCTATCCATATCTTCTTTTTTGAATTTTTCTTGAATTTCTTTGTAAGTTACTTTTTTAAATAATTTAAAATCACGTTGACCAACAGGTTTATCATAATCTATAATTTTTATTTCAATACCATCATCTACTCTTCTTACTAATATACTACTACCTAAAGTTCCAAAGTCTGTAACATAAGCACCGTTTTGTTCTTGCATACTAAAGAAAGTATCAGGTTTTAAAGTTTCGACTTTAGGATCAGTAGACTGATTAACATATGCACGACCGATTAATGCTAATTGTGAATTAGTAAATTCTGGCTTATTTTTGTTGTCGTCTTTTTTATCTTCTGAATTTTCCTGTTTAACTTCATTGTATGTATAAACAGTTTTACGCGCTGATCTAGGTATTTCTAGTTTTTCATTTGACTGTGGACGATTTTTTAAAAATTCTTCTTTAGAACCGTACTGAGTATTCGATACGGTATCTTTGAACTTCCCATCTTTCTTTTCTTTGTCAGATAGGTTTACATCATGAATCTTATCATACTTGTCTTTTTTATCATTTAATTTATAAACGACATATCTGTCAGTATCTTTTTCTTGAGTGTGAATCCAAATAGTTTGGTTTTTATAGAATACAGCACGTGGAATATCACTATCAGATTGAGCTTGATAAAGTACCCTAATATTGTTAGAGTCATATGAATAAACTGCAACAGGACTATTAGGTTTATTTTCTTCAGTAATAAATAATTCGTTTGTACCATTTCCATCGATATCATAATAATTAAATTGTAGGAAATTCTTATTTTTTCCATTATCATTATAATTTTTTTATAGCATATTTATTAACTTCAGTATCACTATCTGAATAACCTTTATCCATCGCTTCTTTATATTTTTCAAGAACCTGAGCGTAAGCTTCTTCATCAGATTTATTTTTACTGAAAGAGAAGATGCTAGAGATAGATTTATTCGTAGATTTTGAATAATAATACAAGCCACCACCACTAATTAGTACCAGACCAAGAACAGTTGAAATTATTGGAACGAGTTTTGAGCGTTTTTTTCTTATTTGGCTCAAAATTACTAATTTCAGCACCTTGAGTATTAGCGTTCATGTTAGGGTTTTGGTTCGTATTATTGAAGTTTGGTTGCTGTTGGTTAAACCCTTGTTGATTTATATTATTGTAGTTTTGATACTGCTGATTAAACCCTTGTTGATTCGTATTATTGTAATTTTGATACTGCTGGTTAACCCCTTGTTGATTCGTATTTTCGTAGCTTTGAACATGAGGATTAGAACCTTGCTGATTTACATCTCTATAATTCTGGTATTGCTGATTAAATCCTTGTTCACTAGAATTATTATAATTTTGATATTGTTGATTTAAACCCTGTTGATTTGAATTCTCATAGTTTTTATATTGCTGATTAGGGTTATTATAATTTTGATATTGTTGGTTATATCTTTGCTGATTTGCATTAGCATAATTCGGATTTTCTTGATTATAGTACTGTTGATTATTATAATTTTGATATGGCTGTCCAGTATATTGTTGGTTTTCAAAATTACCATGGTAATTTTGCTGTTCATTATAATTATTGTAGTTTTGATATTGTTGATTTAATCCTTGCTGACTCTCATAGTTTTCATAATTTTGATTGCTGTAATTCTGCTGGTTAGTTAAATCATCTTGATTATAATTATTATAATTCTGACTAGGGTTATTTTGATTTTTCCCTTGATTATATTTTTTTATTCATAAATTTTCTCCTCTATTTATTGTACATTATATATACTTTGCTTATATTATAGACTAAATTACATATTTTTCAAAAAGTTATGAAAAATCCCTAACTCCAGAATGTTGGAGCTAGGGAAGGACTATTATACTCTATATTTATGTTCTTCGTAGTTTCTAGTTTTTTTATATTCTTCTATTATCCTATTAATTTTATCCATATCTTCCTTTTTGAAAGTTTCTTGTATTTCTTTATAGGTTAAAGTTTTTATAACTTTCAGTTTGTGATTAGTTGAAGAATAATCTGGTATTTTTATTTCGATACTGTCAGATTTTCTGTCTACAATAACAACAGTTGCCTTACTACCGAAATCAGAAGTAATAGTATCGTCATCACCACGGATAGAGAATTTAGTATCATACTTCAAAGTTCCTACTTGAGGATCAGTACCTCCAGCTATAATAGCACGTCCTATTAAAGCAAGCTGTAAGTTGTTATATTCAGGTGTTTCAGTGGCTTTTTCACTATCTTTTTTCTCTTCATTTTTGTGTGTTCACTTTATTATTATAATTATAAAGTGACTTAAGCTCAATTTTTGATAAGTCTATTTTATCATTAGATAGCGGATACTTGTTAAAGAACTCTTCTTTAGAAGTGAAGTCCTCTTTAGTAATTATATCTTTATATTTCCCATTAAGATCACTATATTTCCCAAAGTCAATATCATGAGTTATTTCATATCTGATTCCATTGTCTTTGATTTTATATGTAGTAATTCTATCAGTAAAATTTTCACTTTCATTAACAATCACAGTCTTATCATTATAAAAAGTCGCTACAGGTTGACTACTCCTTGAATTAGTTTTGTATAGTACGTTAAGCTTATTCTGTTTATCAATATTGTAGATAGCTATAGGACTTACTAAATTACTATTTTCGAAAATTAACATTTCGTCTTGACCATCTTTATCCATATCAAAGTACGTAAATTTTAGATAATCTTTATTTTTACCTGAAAAATTATAACGTTCAATAGCATAGTTATTAAGCTCGTAATCAAACTTCGTTTCACCAGTATCCATTGCTTCTTTATATTTTTTTATAATAGGTAAATACAATTCATCATCTTTTGAAATTTTACTATTAGAATTGTAAAAATAGAATCCGCCACCAGCTAGAAAGACAATACCAAGAACACTTGCAATTATTGGTATTAATTTTGAACGTTTCTTCTTAGGTGGAATATTATTCATATTATAACCTTGAGTATTATTTTGATAATATCCTTGATTATTATAATTTTGATTGTAATATCCTTGATTTCCAGCATTATTGTAGTTTTGATATTGTTGATTGTAGTTTTGCTGACTATTATTAGAATATTGTTGATTGAGATTTTGTTGACTGTTAGTATTTTCGTAATTTGAATAATATTGATTATCTAAATTACGATTATTTTGATTATTATTGTTATTCATAAAACTCTCCTAAAAATATCTTTCATAAATATTATAAAATAAAACTTAATAATTTTAAAGAAAAATAAAAACTCTTAACTCCTTATGACTATAAGGAATCAAGAGTTTTATTATCTTATTTTGTAACTACGAATGAGTACCATCCGTTATCAGAAGTTTCCTCAACAAGTTTGAAACCACGTTCTAACATTTTTTCAAGAAGCTCGTCTTTCTTCTCTTCGATAATACCAGAAGTGATGTAGTAACCACCATCTTCTAATAAGTTGTACGCATCATCAATCATAAGCTCGATGATGTGAGCAAGAATGTTCGCCACGATAATGTTATATTTTTTAGTTTCTTTTGTAAGAAGACTAGCTTGATCAACTTCGATTCTTTTCTCAAGATTATTTAATGCGAAGTTCTCGAAAGAAACATCAACAGCAAGCTTATCTAAGTCAACAGCTTTAATATTACCATCAGTTAAATAACTAGCAGCGATACTTAAAATACCACTTCCACAACCAACGTCTATGACATTATCAGTTCTTTGAACATATTTTTCAAGGTTTTTTATACATAGAGAAGTAGTCTCGTGACCACCAGTACCAAAAGCCATACCAGGATCGATATTTATAATATATTTATCTTCAGTATTTTCATATTCACGCCATGTAGGTACAATAACGAATTTTTCACCGATATTAAGAATATCGAAATAATCTTTCCATGAATTTTCCCAATCACTATCTTGAATAATAGTAGTCTCAATTTTGAAGAAATCTCCAATGTTGATATTTTCACCTAAAGCAAGAAGCTCAGCTTCGAAACGTTTGAAAGTTTCTTCATCAAAATTTAGCTCATTGATGTATCCTTTAACGATAACTCCGACTTCTGGATAATCAGCAGGACTAAGCTCAACGATAGTACCGAAATCATCATGTAAGTTCTCCTCAAGAGTAGTAGGATCTTCGATAGCAACCCCAGTTGAACCGTAATCAAGAAGAATAGACTCAACTATTTCACTAGCTTCATTAGTAGTATGAATTGTAATTTCAACCCAATTTTCCATTTTATACCTCACAAATATTTTATTTTTTACATATTAACTAGAGCATTCTAGTAATCTACATACCTACACATATTATACTATTTTCAATATTTAAGCAACTAAAAAGGTGGGTAGTGGTTAATATATCGAGTGTAGAATACATGAGGAAATATTTGCCCAGTAAAATATTCTAAAAATTGTAGCGAGATATGAAATTAGAAAATATGTACGGTAAGGACGTAGTGGGTTATCTCTATAGTTGAGATATAAAGTAGCTATTTTAAATAATTCTTAAAATAATTGAAAAAGTAGTTGACATATAAAAAATATGATGTTAAACTTATACTTGTATCAGATACGAGAACAAGTTAAAAGTTGAATTAGAATAATTTTAGAAAAAGATAGTTAAAGGAGAAAAATATGGATACAAAATTTTCAGTAGCATTACACATACTAATATATATTTCGGAAACAGATAAAGTAGTTTCTTCGGAGCTACTAGCCAAAAGTGTTAACACAAATAGTAGTCACATAAGAAAGATTCTGGCGGTATTGAAAAAAGGTGGACTAATAGAAAGTCAACAAGGAAAAACTGGAATAAAATTGGCAAAAGAGCCTAAAGACATTACATTATCAGAAATTTATCAAATTATTTATCCTGATAAATACTTAGTAAATATCCATGAAGGTGCTAATAAAGAATGCCCGGTTGGTTTAAATATCGAAAACTTATTACAATCAGTATTTAATGAAGCACAAGAAGCTTTTTATAAAAAACTTGAAAGTAAAACATTAGAAAAATTAATTAAAGAATTATACATAATAGGAGAAAAATAAACAATGAAAGCAGCAGTACACACAAAATATAATAAAAATAATATAGAACTTGAAATTAGAGAAGTAGCAGTACCTACAATAAATGAAAATGAAGTGTTGGTAAAAGTTACAGCAGCTGGAGTAAACCCACTAGATAACATGATTTCACGCGGTGAGGTGAAGATTATCGTACCTTATACACTTCCACAAGTTGCAGGTAATGAGGTAGTGGGAATTATTGAACAAAAAGGAAGTAATGTAGCAAATTTTGAGATTGGAGATAGAGTATTCTCTAGATTACCATTAGATAAAATCGGGGCTTTTGCTGAATATGTAGCTATTAATCAAGATGCAATAGCTAAAGTACCAGATTATCTAACTGATGAAGCAGCAGCAGCCGTTCCATTAACAGCATTAACAATTATGCAAGCTTTAGAACTTATGGGAGCAGAATCAGGAAAAACAATCTTCATCTCAGGTGGAACAGGTGGAGTAGGTGGTATGGCTATTCCTATCGCTAAAGCAAAAGGATTAACAGTAATCACTAATGGTAGTTTAGAAAATAAAGAACGTGTTGAAAAATTAGGTGTTGATCAATTCATCGACTATAAAACAACAGATTACACTAAAGTATTAAAAGATGTTGATTATGTGCTAGATACTTTAGGAGGAGCAGAAACAGAAAAACAAATGACTATTATGAAATCTGGAGGTAAATTAGTTTCATTAAGAGCTATGCCAAATGGAAGTTTCGCTAAACGTATGAACTTAGCATGGTGGAAACAATTCATTTTAGGTTTAGCTGGTAGAAAATTCGATAAAATGGCAAATAAATATGGAGTATCATATGACTTCATTTTCGTAGAATCTAATGGTAAACAACTTCAAGAAGTAGCTGACATTTTCACAAAATTAGAAATTAAACCATCTGTAGATACTGTATTTGACTTTAAAGATGTAAATAAAGCATTAGATAAAGTAGCAAATGGACGTTCAAGAGGTAAAACAGTTTTAAGTTTTAAATAATATGAAAATATAGAAATAACAAGAGAAAGGAGCGACTAGAAAATTATGGTTTCTTAGTAATCAAATTTTCAAGTCGCTCAAATTATCTCAAAATATCAACAAACATAATAAAGTTAGGAGACAATCATGTCATATATAAATAAAAGAAATGAATACATTAATGTTAATAGATTAAAAATAGCATATAGAGAAATTAATAAAGGTAAATCAGAAAAACCATTAGTGATGTTAGTACACTTAGCGGCGACAATGGATAATTGGGATCCAAAATTTATCGATCTAGTAGCAGAAAAACATCATATTATTTTATTAGATCTACCAGGAGTTGGAGGAAGTGAAGGGAAGGTAGCTACAACAATTCCAGGGATGGCACAACAAGCAATAGATATTATTAAAGAATTAGGTTACAGTAAAATTAACTTACTAGGATTATCAATGGGTGGAATGATCGCTCAAGAAGTAACGAGACTAAATAATGACTTAGTAGAAAAATTAATCCTAGTAGGAACAGGACCAAGAGATGGAGAAGGAATCGGAACTGTAACTAGTACAACTTTCAAATTCATGCTAAAAGCAGGATTAAATAGGATAGATCCTAAGAGATTTATCTTCTATAATCACGATGAAAAAGGAAAAATTGAAGCGAATAAAGTACTAGATAGATTAGCGAGTCGTAGTAAAGAAAATGCAGATGCCGATATGAAAGTTCCTAGCTTCTTAAGACAATTAAAAGCAATCAAACGTTGGAGTACTCTAGGATTTGATGACTTAAAGTTTATTACTCAACCTACACTAATCGCAAATGGTGATAAGGACTTAATGGTTCCTACAGTTAACTCATATAATATGCATCAAAAAATAGAAAATAGTAAATTAATAATTTATCCAAACGCAGCACACGGATCATTATTCCAATATGCAGATGAATTTTCAAAAGAGTTAATAGAATTTTTAGGAGAATAAGAAGCCAAACTAATTAAAAGTAGCTTGTTAGAAAATAATTATACTTAAGACACATGGTTTATCAGCCTTAAAACCTAGAAGAACTAAGTACCATTTTAAAGAGGGAGTGATTTGAAAGTCGATTTTGTCGAGTTTGCCAAACTAATATAAAAAAGTAAATATATATACAGCCTAGAGCAATTTGAAAAAAACAATTATAAAAAGTAATAATTCTTCACTCACTCTAACATTTTTTACAAAATCCTTGACAATAGCGGTCGTTTAGTATAATATAGACTAAGTAAACCGTAATATAAAATATTAGTAAAGAGACTTTTATTTCATGTTTTTTTAGAAGAGAGTTTAATCCAGAGGCTGAAAGATTAAATAATAATGATTGAAATAAGCAACACTCTTTATAAAACCGAATATGAATTGAAAGGTATCAGGAAACTGATATGAATTCGGGTGGCACCACGAAACTAGTAATCGTCCCATGTAGTTAAATAACTATATGGGGCGTTTTTTTATTTCAAATTATACGAGGTTTGCTAATATTAGAAGTTAAAATTGATAAAAATATGGAGGCACTTATGACAACAATTACGAAAGAACAAGTAGCTCACATCGCTCATCTTTCTAGATTAGAAATCCAAGAAAGTGAAGTAGATGGGTACATCGAAAAATTAGAAAAAGTTGTAGATTTATTCAATACAATCAACAACGCACCAACAGAAAATGTAAAACCAACATATCACGTTTTAGACTTAGTGAATGTTTTCCGTGAGGATGTTGCAAAACCAGGAATGGATAGAGAAGAAGTTCTTAAAAAATGCTCACGAAACTGAAGCAGGACAATTCAAAGTACCTACTATTATTGAATAAAATAAGGAGATAATTTAATGAGTTTATTACATGAATCAATTGAAAGTTTAGAACTTAAACTTAAAAATAAAGAAATTAAACCAAGTGATTTAGTAAAAGAATCACTAGACAGAATTAAAGCTACTGATGAAAAAGTAGGTTCATTCATTACAGTAACTGAAGAAGTAGCATTAAAACAAGCTGAAGCTTTAGACCGTGCTCAAGAAGAAGGTCGCGTTGAAGGTAAATTATTCGGTATTCCGATGGGAATCAAAGATAACATTGTTACAAAAGACATTCAAACAACTTGTGCATCAAAAATCTTAGAAGGATTTAATCCAATTTACGATGCAACAGTAATGAATAAACTTAACAAAGAAAACCCAATTCTTTTAGGGAAATTAAACATGGACGAGTTTGCAATGGGTGGTTCTACAGAAACATCTTACTATAAACTTACTCGTAACCCTCACGACTTAGATGCAGTGCCAGGAGGTTCAAGTGGTGGTTCAGCTACAGCGGTAGCAGCAGGACAAGTTAGCTTCACTCTAGGAAGTGACACAGGTGGTTCTGTACGTCAACCAGCTTCTTACTGTGGTGTAGTTGGATTAAAACCAACTTACGGGCGTGTATCTCGTTTTGGATTAGTAGCATTCGCTTCATCATTAGACCAAATCGGACCAATGACTCGTACAGTTAAAGATAACGCACGTGTATTAGAAATCATCTCAGGATTAGATGCTAACGATATGACTAGTGCACCTGTGGAAGTACCAGAATTCAGCAAAATCATTACTGGAGACATCAAAGGTAAGAAAATCGCTCTTCCTAAAGAATACTTCGGTGCTGGAATTGATGAAGAAGTTAAACAAGCAGTACTTGAAGGTGTTAAATACTTAGAAAGCCAAGGAGCTATTGTAGAAGAAGTAAGTCTTCCAAATACAGACTACGCTATTTCAACTTACTATATTATCGCTTCTGCTGAAGCAAGTTCAAACCTTTCTCGTTTCGATGGTATTCGTTATGGATACAGAAGTCCAAACGCAACAAACCTTGAAGAAATCTACAAAAAAAACACGTGGAGAAGGATTTGGGGCTGAGGTTAAACGCCGTATCATGTTAGGAACATACGTACTATCTTCAGGATACTACGATGCATACTACAAAAAAGCACAACAAGTTCGTACACTAATTAAACAAGACTTTGATAGAGTATTCGAAGAATACGATGTAATCATTGGACCAACTGCTCCAACAGTAGCATTCAACATTGGAGAAGAAGTAGGAGATCCAATTAAAATCTACGCTAACGATATCTTAACAATCCCAGTAAACATGGCTGGATTACCAGGTATCAGTATTCCATGCGGATTCAAAGGTAACCGTCCAATCGGTATGCAAATTATTGCAAAACCATTCGCAGAATCTACACTATATGATGTAGCGTACAACTTCGAACAACACTACAACTTACACGATAAAAAAATAGAATTATAATAGGAGAAATAAGATGCATTTTGAAACAGTAATTGGACTAGAAGTCCATGTAGAATTAAAAACAGATTCAAAAATATTCTCACCATCTCCAGCTCACTTTGGTGCAGAACCAAACACTAACACAAACGTTATCGACTTAGGATACCCAGGGGTACTTCCAGTAGTAAACAAAAGAGCGGTAGAATGGGGAATGAAAGCAGCAATGGCGCTTAACATGACAGTAGCTCGTGAGTCAAAATTCGATAGAAAAAACTACTTCTATCCAGATAACCCGAAAGCATACCAAATCTCACAATTTGATCAACCAATAGGGGAAAACGGATGGATTGATATCGAAGTAAACGGAGAAACTAAACGTATCGGTATTACACGTGCTCACCTTGAAGAAGATGCTGGTAAATTAACTCACAAAAATGGTTATTCACTAGTTGACCTTAACCGTCAAGGGACACCACTTATCGAGATCGTATCTGAGCCAGATATCAGAACTCCAGAAGAAGCATATGCTTACTTAGAAAAATTACGTTCAATCATTCAATATATCGAAGTATCTGACGTTAAGATGGAAGAAGGATCAATGCGTTGTGACGCGAACATCTCTATCCGTCCTTACGGTCAAGATGAATTCGGTACAAAAACTGAGCTTAAAAACTTAAACTCATTCACTTTCGTTAAAAAAGGATTAGAGTACGAAGAAAAACGTCAAGAACAAGTTATCCTTTCAGGTGGAGTAATCAACCAAGAAACTCGTCGTTTTGATGAAACAACAGGAACAACTAAACTTATGCGTGTTAAAGAAGGTTCAGACGATTACCGTTACTTCCCAGAGCCAGATATCGTACCTATGATCATCTCTGATGAATGGATGGAAGAAGTAAGAAAAACTATTCCAGAACTTCCAGATGCTCGTCAAAGAAGATACCAAGAAGAACTTGGATTACCAGCATACGATGCACACGTTCTTACATTAACTAAAGAAATGTCAGATATGTTCGAAGAAACTGTAGCTTTAGGAGCGGATCCAAAATTAGCTTCTAACTACTTAATGGTAGATGTGAATGCATACTTAAACAAAGTTCAAAAAGAACTTAAAGATACAGCATTAACTGCAGAAGGTCTAGCAGGAATGATTAAATTAATCACTGACGGAACAATCTCAAGTAAAATCGCTAAAAAAGTATTCGCAGAACTTATTGAACACGGTGGAGATGCTGCACAAATCGTTAAAGAAAAAGGTCTTGTACAAGTATCAGATAGTGGACAATTATTAGCTTGGGTTAACGAAGCATTAGATAACAATCCAAAATCTATCGAAGACTACAAAAATGGTCGTGACCGTGCGATTGGTTTCCTAGTAGGTCAAATCATGAAAGCCTCAAAAGGACAGGCCAACCCACAAATGATCAACAAAATGTTATTAGAAGAAATCGCAAAACGATAATAACGAAAATAAAAAATGAACTCGAAACAAGGAGAAATCTTTGTTTCGAGTTTTTGCATTAATATTAAAAAGTGGATATTGGGGAGTGAAACTATACTTTTATGCTAAAAAAGTGGATATTGAGGAACGAAAGTGTACTTTCATAGTAAAAAAAAGTGGATATTAGGGAATAAAACTGGACATTCGAATATGAGAGAGTGGATATTGAGTAGTAAAACTGGATATTCGAACAAAATAGTGTGGATATATGAAATAATATCAAATCTTCCTATTGATATATAATAATTTTACTTTCATGCTACTTTATTGTAAAATAGGAAGTGTAAAAGTAAAATAATGAGGTGAATAGATTTGAAATTTAAGGAAATTGAAAGCTTACTTAATAAGAATAATGGAATACTGACAATAAAAGAAGCAGAGGAGAATGGGATATACAGAGGATCAATTAAATACTTTACTGAAAAAGGGAAATTAGAAAAAATAAGTCGAGGTGTTTATGTATCACCAGGAATTTTTGAAGATGAATTTTTTGTAGTTCAGAATAGATTTAAGAAGGGAATATATTCGCTAGAAACTGCATTGTACTTGCATGATTTAACTGATAGAACTCCTAGTGTTTTTAACATGACATTTCCAAAAGGCTATAATTTAACTAATCCAAAAAAAATGGAATAAAGTGTAAATCTATAAAAGAAGATCTTTATGAGTTGGGGAAAGAAGAAATAAAAACACCGAATGGATATAATGTTTATGCTTATAACATTGAAAGAACATTAATAGATATAATTCGCCCGATTAACAGAATAGATATTCAAGTAACATCACATGCATATAAAACATATATAAAAAGAAAGGATAAAAATATCCCTTTATTATCAATGTATGCAGAGAAATTAGGAGTAGAAGATAAATTAAAAAGTTATTTAGAGGTATTATTATGATAAATATTATGCAACTAAAAGCAAAGATAAAAAATATATCAAAAGAAAAAAATATTTCTGCACAATTAGTTTTACAAAATTATATGATGGAGAGATTTATTGAGAGAATATCTCTATCCGATTTCAAGATCAATGATAATAAAAGGTGGATTATTGATATCTTCAATAGTAGGATTAGATAGTTGAGCTACTATGGATATCGATATGACCGTAAAGGGAAAACCCGTAAATGAAGCATTTATATTAGACTATATAAATGAAATTTCTAGAATTAATATTAATGATGAAGTAAAATTTGATGTGGTTAGTATTACAGAAATCCGTGAAATGGATGATTATTTTGGTTTTAGGGTATCATTAATAGCCGGTATAGGAACTATGAAAATTCCTTTAAAAATTGATATCACAACTGGGGATAAAATTATTCCTTCAGAAATTTCATATGAATATCCTCTTATGTTTGAAAATAGAAGCATCAAAATTAAAGCTTACAATTTAGAAACAATTTTAAGTGAAAAAATAGAAACAATAATTTCAAGAGGAAATCAAAATACTAGAATGAGAGATTTTTATGATGTATATATACTACTAAAATTGAAAAGTAAAAATATTGATTATAACATATTAAGATTAGCTATAGAAGAAACTTCCCAAAAAGAGATAGTTTAATTACTTTTGAGTATAAAGAAATTATTTCAAATATAGAAAATAATAATGAAATGTTAGTCCGTTGGGAAAATTATCGAAATAGCTTTAATTATGCTAGAACAATAGATTTTACTGAAATATGTAGATTTTTAACAGAAATATTGGAGAAAATAGATATAAAATAATTTTTTAAAATACAAATAACTATCTTTATATAATTACTAAATAAAGATGTACCCGAAAATAGATTTTTTAATCAAAATTTTGAGTACATCTTTTTTATATTTAATTTTAATTATTTACTCTTCACAAACTCAACAATTTTAGAAATAGCCTTTGTTGCTTCAGGGATTGGAAAAGCAGGGTATACGTGGTTTAAATTTTCCCCAACAACAAAAGTGGTTTCTACACTTGTTTCTTTTAGTTTATTTGCTAGAAGTCCTGCGTCAGGATATAAAAGTTCGCGTGTACCAGAGAATAGAAGTACCTGAGGTAAACCTCTCATCTCACCGTATAATGGTGAAACTTTCCAATCTGATAAGTCTGCATCACCAGCCCAAGCTTTAGCATCAGCTAGCAAAGTATCTACATGTAGTAGAGGATCTTTTTTGACATATTTTTGAATATCAGGATTTGACATTGTCAAATCAACCCATGGACTTAGTAAAATAAGACCTTTAGGTAGTTTAATATTATTTTGGACAAAGTCTTGAACTAATCCTAGAGTTAAGCCACCACCAGCACTATCTCCCATAAGATAGATATCTTTATCTGGATTCTCAGAAACGTAGTCTGTATATAATTTTGTTAGTAGTTCATAGCTATCTTTATAAGTATAGAATGGAGCTAGACCGTAATCAGGAATAATAACCTCAGCATCAGCTTCTTGAGCAATTTTATCAGCCATCTTCCATTGAATATCTACGAATTCATGAACGTAAGAACCACCATGAACATAGAAAATAGTAGAGTTAGAATTATTAACACTATTTAAATGCCAAACTTGTCTATCAGAAACAATTCTAGTATAGAATTTAGACTTAGTATCGAATTCATATACATTTACAGTTTCTTCGTTATTATCTTCTTTTTGTTTTTCTAGTCTTTTAGTTTCATCTATATCTCTTAGTTTCTTATATTTATTACCAAGATATAACTCGATTAAACCAGCTTTAGCACTACGGTTATAACGTAATTTTTGATACCCTGCATAGCTACCTACTAATGCAGGTAATGTTGCGGCAATTGAAGCTACTGAAACAACTTTTTTATTGAATTTTCCCATTTTGATCTCCTCTTATTTACATAAATGTAAGTGTTTTATTTGTTAACAATTATAGTTTATCAGAAAATAAAGTGATTGTAAAAATAAAAATCTGAAAAAAAGGAAAGTTGGAAGTCTACTTCCAATTATAGGTAAAAAAGATAAAAGTAGGAAGTGAACTTCCAATTAAGGGTAAAAACGGTAAAAGTGGGAAGTGAACTTCCAATAAAATTTTAAGTTTTGAAAACATATTATAATATCTATATTAGTAAAAAAAAGAAGTGATTTTAAAATCACTCCTAAAAGTTCATCATTTAGTTTTTTATTATCTAATTAAATAGTAGTTAGTGATATATGCATTCACGATATCACGTAGTTGTTCATCAGATAGTCGTCTTAATGCTGGGAAGGCGATTGTTGATAATTCTACTAGGTTATCAATATTTTTTTTCTGTGAACTCTTCTTGATCAATCTCTTCAGTATTATTAGAAAATAGAATGAATAATTTACTAGCTTCATCATCTGTAAGACCTCTATTTTCACATGCTAGATAAAATGAAGGTTCTTCGTTGAATCTATCTTTTATGTATTCATTAATCTCATATACAGCCGATTTAATAGTGAAGTGACTAGAGATAAAATCAGGACTTTCAACGTATTTTGTTTGTTTTACTTCAAAAGGTATTCCACCTTCATTAACAGCTTTTGTAAGGAACATGCTAATAGCAGTTTCTAGATTTAATCCAAGACTAAAGAATAAATCTTCAGCATCATTTTTTAATTCATCATCAATAGTTAAAACAATTTTCGATTCACTCATTTTTAAAACTCTCCTTAGTTAATACATTAATTTTAACGTAGAATAGTTAATTTTTCAAGAGAACTTTATATGAAAAAGTTAAATTCAAGGATATATACAAGAATGAAGAAAAGTTATAAAGAGATATAAGAATTACTAGTAAATATGTTATAATAGAGTGTAAGAAAATTAGGATTGAGAGGAACTTTATGAAAATAGAATTATTAAAAAAAAGTGATAGAAGAAAACTACAACGCATTAACAGAAGTTAATAATGCAGCATTTAGTTTAGAACCAGTATCCGATGAAAGATTAGTAGAAATCGCAAAAGATGTAAATAAACAGTTAGGATATGAACTGTATGATAAACTAGATAAAGAAAGTTTAGTAGCGGACTTCTCAACTACATCAAGAGAAATGTATAAATATACTCTAGATAAATCAAAATTCTTAAATGAAAGACTAGAAAAAGCATTAGTAGAACATTGCGACGATATATTAGTAGATGTAGTAAAAGCACATGAAAACTTCGACTCGATGGAAACGTATGAACTATACACATTGGCATTTGAAGTAAATGAAAAACTAGGGTATAGACTATTTAGAGATATCTATTCTTATAGCTTGAGACGTGATTTCGAGAGAGTAGCAAAAGCAGTAGAAACATACAAAAAAGAAGGTAAAATAACGAAGTTTATTAAGTAGGAAGTTCGGTAGGAATACTAAGTTGTTTTGCAAATTTGAAATTAATGACTAAATCATTGAAAAATAAAATATTAAGTGTTATTCTTTAAAAGAGTATGCCGATTTTATAACGACGATCCAGATAAATTTATTTATATAGAATAATCATCTTTCCCGGTCAAAGCAAAGATGGTTATTTTTTGTCTTTATTTGTACAGAAATTTGGACTAGTTATATTGTAATATTTAAAGTGATAAAAAGCATATTTTGATGCATTATAAATCGAAATAAATATAGTGATTGGAAACGAAAATTTATGGAAAATAGTGAATATAAAATACAAGATAACAAGAATAGGAGGATAGTTATTGAAAGAATAACGTCTAGAGAAGATATGACAGATGAAGAGTTTAATGATTTTATGAAGTCAAGTCTGGAACAAGCTAAAAGTGGTGAATCAATAAGTGTAGATGAAGCTTTTGGAGAATTGTTTAAAGAATTATTAAATGATTAAAATTCTAAATTTTCATGTAGTATATAAAAGAAGAAAATTTAAAATTTATAAATTTTTTCATGTGAAATATTATTATATATGATTTTAGAGTATGCATTAATTATTTGATATATTTTTTAAAATTTAGTAATTAAAAATGTAAAATTGATTTTATAAGAGAGGAGAAAATAATGGGTTTAAATACATGGTTTAGAAAATTTCATGAAAATATTTATATAAAAATGATGTTGTAGAAAAAATTAATTTAAGGTATAGAACAATAACTAATCGTATAAATAAGGAATATTGGTACAGTGATTCATATACAAACAATTCTTTTTATACTGGATCTTATGCTAGAGGGACTGAAATCAAAACTAGTGATATTGATGTAGTTGTAGTATTACCTCAAGTAGTTAAAGAAAGATTTGACAGGAGATGTGGCAATATACAATCTCAATTTTTATCTGAAGTAAAAGAAAAATTACAAAAGTCTTATCCATTTTCAGAAATTTCATCAGATGGTCAAGTTATAGTAATTAAGTTCTCTGATGGAATAAAATTTGAAGTAGTTCCAGTATTTGAATTAACCGATAGACTTTTTTACTATGCTGACACTAATAATGGCGGAATTTGGAAATTAATGTCTCCGAAATTGGAAATTGATTATTTTAATAAGAGACATTCTGACTATAATTATACGATGAAAAAATTATGTAGGATGATAAGAGCGTGGAAAGAACATAATAATATTACTATTTCAGGAGAATTAATTGATACAATGGTATACAATTTTTATAAGGATGCAATGTATGTAGAAAAGGACCCTTATTTATACTTTGATTATATAAGTAGAGACTTTTTTAAATATATAGAAAAAAATGCTCATATGCAGTGGCCTGTCTTTGGAAGTGATAGATTGCTTAGAGTTAAATATCCTTACTTATTTGAAAGTGAATCAAAAAAAAGCGTTGGAAGCCGCTGAATATGCAATTGAATGTGGTGAAAAATATCCATATTTAGCACAAAAAAAATGGAGGGAAATTTATGGGTCAAGATTTGGAAATTAGAGAAAAAATAGAATGGCAAATAAAAAATTCATATGGTAAAGTATGTTATTCTTTTACATGCCATGAAAAAGAAATACAGAGATTAATTAAGTATGAGAAGAGGTTGAAAATTTCACAGATTGTTTTATCGGCGATATCAGCAGGAACGTTAATTAATACTTTATTTGGTACTAATAACTACTCCACTGCTATTGGTAGTATTTTTGCAACGGCACTTTTAATAATAAATTCAATGAATTTTAAGTTTGATCTAGGTACTACTATTTCTAAACATAAGACTATATCTAATAAATTATGGTTAATTAGAGAAAAGTATTTATGTCTTATTACCGAATTAAAAATGTTAGATATTAAAGAAATTATAAATAGAAGGGATAATCTTATGCTTGAATCATCGGAAATTTATTCTTCTGCTCCGAAGACATCTAGAAAAAGTTATAAAGAAACGAAAAAAGCTCTTAAATATGAAGAAGAAAATTTTTTTTACTGAGGAGGAAATAAATTTGCTACTGCCTCCTAAGTTTAGAAATCGATAATATAAAGAAGAGGTAATGTTCTGTATTTGGAAATATTTTAGTTTTTAAATGTAATATGTAATTGAAATAAACTTATTTATAGTTCTGTAAGTTTACTAAACTAATAAAAACCTAGACTAAAAATTCTGAATATGTATATTATAATATGTAGTATTTATGATATAATTAAAAAAGTACGATAAAATTTAGTAAGGAATTATAGGTTAATGGCAAAGAAAGAAGTAAATACAGATTTGTGGGTTTATGAATTATTAAAAGAGGCGAAGATTAGCGATAAATTCACAGCTCAAGGAAGTAATATAAAAGAAATTCACGAAGCACTACAAACAGCATCAAAGCGAGGAACTGGTAAAGTAGGATTACCTGAATATGTAGGTGTGGTTAAAAATTTCTTAATAGTAATTGAAGATAAAGCTGATACAAATAAACATATCGATTTAACAGATAAAGAGATAATTAATGAAGAAGTAGCTAGTGTTTGTGATTATGCTGTAAATGGTGCATTGTTTTATGGAAAGCACCTTGCCAAAAATACAAATTATAAAGAAATAATTGCTTTAGGTATTAGTGGGGATGAAAAAAATCACAAAATTACCCCTATCTATATAGATGATAGAGGGAATTATAAAGTCCTTGATGATTTGGAAACTCTAATCTCATTTAGTGAAAAAAATGTTGACGAGTATTACACAAAAGAAATTTTAAAAGAAGACACTCAAAAAGAAAAAGAAACAGCTGAAATTTTAAAAGATGCAAGTGAACTTCATGAAGATTTAAGAAACTATGGGAACTTAGAAGAAAAAAGTAAACCTTTAGTAGTTTCAGGGATACTGCTTGCACTCAGAGAAATTGAGTACAAAAACTTTAGTATAGACAGTTTAATTGGTGATACACAAAAAACTGACGGTCAAAAAATATATGATGCTATAGAAGCAAATTTAGGGCGTGCAAATGTTTCGCCACAAGTTAAGAAAAATAAACTACTAAGTCAATTCTCTATTATCCGTGATAATGTCAAAATAAATGAAGTAAATCCTAATCTAGGGAAGACACCACTAAAACATTTTACAGAATTTTTATATGAGAGTATCTATCATAGTATAAAATATAATAATTCTTCTGAAGATTATCTTGGTAGATTTTATGGAGAATTCATGTCTTATAGTGGAGGAGATGGACAAAACTTAGGGATTGTCTTGACTCCTAAACATATTACGGAACTATTTTGTGATTTGTTAGACTTAAAACCAAGTGATAAAATACTTGATCCATGCTGTGGTACGGCAGGTTTCTTAATTGCTGCTATGCACAATATGGTGAGCCAAACAGATGATGAGGGTCAAATCAAACATATTAAAAAACACCAACTTTTTGGAATAGAAGAACAATCGTATATGTTTACTATCGCTACTACTAATATGATTTTGCGCGGAGATGGGAAAAGCAATCTAGAAAATGGAGACTTCTTGGCAGAAAATCCAGCACAATTACAATTAAAAGGGTGTAATATAGGTATGATGAATCCACCGTATTCTATGGGGTCGAAACAAAATCCTAACTTATATGAAATTAATTTCACAAGACATTTGTTAGATTCGTTAGTTGAGGATGGACGTGCTGCTATTATTGTTCCACAAAGTACATTCACTGGAAAAACAAAAGATGAACAAAAAATCAAAGAAGAGATTTTAAAAAATCATACATTAGAAGGTGTTATCACTCTTAATAAAAATACTTTTTATGGTGTAGGAACTAATCCATGTATTGCCATCTTTACTGCACATAATAAACACCCTAAAAATAAAGTATGTAAATTTATTAACTTTGAGAGTGATGGATATATAGTAAGTAAACATATTGGACTTATTGATGATGGTTCACATAAAGATAAAAAACAACACCTACTTGATGTGTGGTTCGGAAGAAATGAGGCGCCTACTAAGTTCTGTGTAGAGACAACAGTTGAAGCAACTGACGAATGGTTACATTCTTTCTATTATTTTAATGATGAAATTCCAAGTGAAGAAGATTTTAGAAAAAACATTGCTGACTACTTAACATTTGAAGTAAATATGATAACTCATGGGCGAGGATATTTATTTGGAATAGAAGATGATAATGAGAAAGAATATGAAATAAAAGAAACAGTATTAAAGGTTGCCGAAAGTGAGGAAAACTATGAGTAAGTTAACTTTAGATAGTGTGGAATGGGGAGAATTTTTTATAGGTGGTTTAGATGGATTATTTAATGTGATAGGAACTAAAACAACACATCCGAGTATACTAGAAATTGGAGGTGCTATTCCCAGAGTTACGTGTTCTGCTACAAATAATGCAATAGATGATTTTTATCATAATGAAGCTACGGAAGAAGGTGGAGTTCTTACTGTAGATAGTGCTACTATTGGATATGTTTCATACCAACTAAACGATTTTATAGCTACAGATCATGTTGAAAAAATAGTAAGTAAGACAAACAAAATAAGTAAGTATGTTGGTTTGTTTTTGAAAACGTGTATAGATAATAGTAAAATCGGAAAGTATGGCTATGGTTATAAATTTAGTCAGAAAAGAATAGTAAGACAAAAAATATTACTTCCTGTCGACTTTAAAGGTAAGCCCAACTGGAAATTTATGGAGGATTACATCAAACAAGAGATGAAAGTTCAAAGTAGAAAAGTAGCTTCTTACTATGAAAATAAACTTATGAAGCTAGGTTTTGAATTACTTGACTTAGAAGTAGAATGGAAAGAGTTTTTCTTTACAGATATTTTTAAAGAGATTAAACGAGGGAAACGATTAACTAAAAGTAATCAAATTGATGGTAATACTCCATATGTATCCTCAACGGGAATAAATAATGGTGTTGATAATTTTATTGGTAATGATGAAAAAGTGAGAAAGTATGCTAATAATTTATCTTTAGCTAATAGTGGAAGTGTGGGTTCTTGTTTTTATCATAAGTATGAATATATAGCAAGTGATCATATAACAGCATTAACTTCAGAATATGCAGATGAATATGTTTATAAATTCATGTCAACGATTATTAGCCGATTAGAAGAAAAATATTCCTTTAATCGTGAAATAAACGATAAGAGAATTTCAAGGGAAAAATTATTCCTTCCTATCGACAAAAACGGTAAACCTCACTGGAAATATATGAGTAATTTTGTAAAGAAACTTGAAAAAGAAAATATCGAGAAAACGCTTAATCATATATATA